>CAVKFX010000071.1:0-20400 GCA_963655625.1 uncultured Eubacteriales bacterium
CTCATAGCCCAGGCCGGCATCCCGGCAGGCCAGTAAAATTTCCTTATCCATTCAGCATATCCCCTCTCGCAGCGCCGCCACATTTCGGCGCATCAGGCTCAAATATCCCTCTCCCGCGGCCCAGTCCGCCGTGGAAACGGTCTGGCAGGAGTAAAAGGTCACCACCTTGGCCCCGGTGGTCTCGGCGATGGCCCCGGCCACCTTTTGGCTGCTCAGCTCCAGGGCGTAGACCACCGGGATCTGCTCCTCCTGCACCTTGTCGATGAGGAATTTCAAGGTGTAGAGGGACGGCTCCGTGTCTGACGAGCAGCCGTGAAAGGCCGCCCGGTAGTTCAGGCCGTACTCCTTGCAGAAATACAGCAGCGGGAACCGGTCGCCGAACACCAGGGTGTCCCGCTTTTTCTCGCTGACCACCTGCCGGAAATCCGCATCCAGGTCGGAAAGAGCCTGCTGATAGTCCGCCAGGTTCGCCCGATAATCCGCCGCGTGGGCCGGGTCGGCATCGCACAGGGCGTCGCAGATGGCCCGGCACAGCTTCATGGCCTCCACCGGGGAGGTCCATATATGTTCGTCATATTCTATTTCGTCGCTGGCCGATTCGTGGTCGTCATGGTCGTGGTCGTCGTGTCCGTCGCCGTCCACCGGCTCCTCCGCCAGGGTCTGGGCGTAGTCCATCATCCGCAGCACCGTGGGGATGCTTTTTCCGGCGGAATCCAAAATCTGGTCCACCCACTGCTCCCCCTCGCCGCCGTTGTAGACGAATACATCTGCCCGGCTCACCCGGATCACATCCGCCGGGGTGGGCTCAAAGCTGTGGGCCTCCCGTCCGGCGGCCACCAGCAGCCGGGGCTCCACCCACTCCCTGCCGATCACCCGCACGAAGTCGTAGTAGGGAAACAGTGAGCAGACCACCGAGAGCTTGCCGCTGTCTGCTCTGTTTCCTTCCGGGGCGCAGGCGCAGAGGCTTAGGGCCGTAGCTGCCGCCAGCAGCAGGGCCAAAATGCGTTTTCTCATTTCTCCGCCTCCCGGCATTTCTCACACAGGCCATAAAACATGGTCCGCTGGGGGTTGATGGCAAAGCCGTGCCCCTCCAGCAGGTGGTCGTACAGCTCCCCCAGGTGGGAGCAATCCATGTGGAAAATGGCGCCGCAGCCCTCGCACTGGAGCAAAAAGCAGTCCGCGTGCCGGGCCTTGTCGCAGTATTGGTAGCAGGCGCCCTCCTCTGTGAGCAGCTTGTGGACCTTGCCCTGGGCCACCAGCTTTTCAAGCTGCCTATACACCGTACTCAGCCCCACGGACTGGCCGTCCTGCCGCAGCTTCTGCGCCAGCTCCATGGCCGTGGCTCGCCCGCCGGGGCAGGAGGCGATGCACTGCAGCACCGCCGTCTGCTGCTTGGTCATATAGGACATGGGAACATCTCCTTCTGAAAATGAAAATGATTATCATTTTCAGATTATAGCGATTTTTACGCCGTTGTCAAGAGAATGTGGAAAACCCGGCGGAAATTTTTAGTCTGTATCTCCCGAAGCTCGTCATTGCGAGCCGGTGACCGGCGGCACCGGTGCGGCAATCCGCCTCCCCTGCGCTGTGCCTCCGGCGGCCCCCTTTCTTTCTTCGGCGAAAGAAAGGGGGGAAAGAACGCCGTCAAAACCAAGGTTTTGAAATCCTTTCCGCGGCTGAGGTACCTTCTGCATCGGTCCTCCCTACCCCGCGTGTCGGGATGTGCAAATTCGAGCCTTGCTTTCGCATCGTCTCTGCGTCCCCATCCGCGATGCGCTCTGCGCTTGTGCTGCCCTGGCGGGACGGGGGAAGACCTCTGCGTCTACCGCATTCGGGGCGTCGGGACGCCGCCCCCTACGGAGGGCTATCGGTAAACGGTGCGTAGGGGTCGGCCTCCCGGACGACCCGCACCGGGCCTGCACAAATTTCCCCATTAATCGTAGGGCGGGCTGCCCCCAGCCCGCCGATTGGCCTTGCGCCGCACTTCCGGCAGGGCACACGGGCCCTGCCTTACAAGGAAAACGGATTCCCACGTCGCTCCGCTCCTCGGAATGACAGAAATCTTTTCGTAACCTGTCATTGCGCAGCCAGTTCGCAAACTGGCCGTGGCAATCCGTATCCCCGCCTGCGTTGACGCGCCTACCTATATATGTTATACTGACAAAAAAGTGAAAAGGGGGACCCATCATGCAGCACGAGATCACCGCCGCCCAGCCCCTGCTGGACGAAAAGGGCAACCTGCGCCAGGCCGGTTACTGCAAAAAGCTCCTGCCCATCTATCGCCGCCGGGACATCAAGGCCGGGGCCATGCGCATCAAGGAGTGGGACTATTACCTTATTAATAACGGCCATTTCGCCGTGGCCCTGACCATTGCCGATAACGGCTACATGGGCCTGGACTCCATCTCCCTGCTGAACCTTGACGAGGGCTGGGAGAAGACCAAGAGCCCCATGCGCGCCTTCCCCCTGGGCAAGACCGGCCTGCCGGAGTCGTCCGAAACCGGGGATGTGTCCATCTCCGGCAAGGGCTATCACCTGTCCTTCCGCCACGACGGAGCGGACCGGGTGCTGGACTTTCACATGGAGGATTTTCTGGACGGTGCGGCCATCGACGGCCGCCTCCGCCTTACGGAGGAGCCGGAGGAGAGCATGGTCATCTGCACCCCCTTCCCTAAGACCGGCCATTTCTACTATAACCAGAAGATCAACTGTCTCCGGGCCAGGGGCACCGTCACCGCTGCCGGCCGCACCTACACCTTCGACCCGGCGGATTCCTTCGCCGTGCTGGATTGGGGCCGGGGCGTGTGGACCTACCACAACACCTGGTATTGGGGCAGCGCCAGCGGCCAGGTGGACGGGGTGCCCTTCGGCTGGAACATCGGCTACGGCTTCGGCGACACCTCCGCTGCCAGTGAAAATATGCTCTTTTACGGCGGCAAGGCCCACAAGCTGAGCCAGGTGACCTTCCATATCCCCCAAAGGGACGGCCGGGACGATTTTCTCGCCCCCTGGACCTTCACCTCCGATGACGGCCGCTATGAGATGGACTTCACCCCGGTGCTGGACCGGGCGGCCTGCACGGACTTCAAGCTGCTGAAAAGCGACCAGCACCAGGTCTTTGGCCGCTTTACCGGCACCGCCACCCTGGATGACGGAACGGCGATCCGGGTGGAGGACTTCCCGGGCTTTGCGGAAAAGGTGGAAAACAAGTGGTAATGCCCCCGCTGCCATAGAAGATCTGAAAGAGAACGGACGGCCGGTCCGTTCTCTTTTTGCGCCCGGGAGGAAGCGCATATAGCCCCGCCATGTTACAGCGCCGCCGGCGCGATTTGGGAATCGCGCCCTACGCAATGGTCTCATCCTTTTCGTAGGGGCCGATGCCCACATCGGTCCGTCCGCACCAACTCCATAAAATCGTAGGGCAGGGTGCCCTCACCCTGCCACCCGTCAACAACCGCACCCTCCCGCGCGGCACATGTGACCCGCCGCCTGATGACAGGTGCGCTATTCCGGCGGCGATGTGGGCACCCCGCCCTATGCGCTCCCATGTCATGCGCACCGGGCGGACCCTCCCGGCTGCTCGGCGGCATTGTGATTTGGCATGGATGTTTTCTTGTGAAGAAACATTTTCTCCAAAACGCGAGGCAAGACCTGTCCGCCCGTTCATCGTTAAGAAACTAACGGGATTGTTTGTTTCTTAACAAGAACAATATGCTGTTGTTCATAGAATGTTAAAAAAGCCGAATCGGGTGACAAAATTTTATTAAAAATGTCAATTGTAGACAAGAAAGGAATCCTGTATACTTTGAACATAAGCCTGTGGCGGTTTTTTCGGCTTACACAGGTAAATTTTTACCCCTTTTCCGGGCACGTTTCTTGAGAGTAAAAATTTTCGGAAACAAAACTTATGTTTAAGGAGAGAAAAAATGGAAGAAAGAAAAGGCTTTGGATCCACATTTGGATTCCTCATGGCAGCCGTTGGCTCGGCGGTGGGCCTTGGCAACATCTGGGGCTTCCCCAATAAGATGGGCGCCAACGGCGGATTCACATTCCTCATCATTTACCTGATCCTGGCGGCCCTGTGCGGCTTCGTGGTCATGGTGGGCGAGCTGGCCCTGGGCCGTAAGACCGGCCGCGGCGTGGTCAGCGCGTACCAGGTGCTGAGCAAGAGATTTAAGTGGCTGGGCTGGCTGGGCATCATCGCTCCGTTCCTGATCCTGAGCTTCTACTGCGCCCTGGGCGGCTACTGCGTGAAGTACGTGGTTCTGAACGTGGGCAACATCTTCGGCGCCGGCTTCGGCAACAACGGCCTGGCCAGCGGCGAGGTGTTCGGCAACATGCTGACCAATCAGCTGGAGTCCGTGATCTACGGCCTCATCTTCGTGCTGCTGACCCTCATCATCGTTATGGGCGGCGTGTCCAGCGGTATCGAGAAGTTCTGCTCCATCGGTATGCCCTGCCTGTTCTTCATGCTGGTCATCGTCATCATCCGCGCCTGCACCCTGCCCGGCGCTGTGGATGGCCTGAAGTACATGTTCGTTCCCGGCTGGGCTGTGGAGCACGGCGTTATTGAAAAGGCACCCAATATCATCACGGTCCTGTCCAACGCAGGCGGTCAGATGTTCTTCTCCCTGTCCCTGGGCATGGGCATCATGATCACCTACGGCTCCTACCTGGATAAGAAGCAGAACATTGAAAAGAACGCTCTGGTCATCGTCATCTGCGATACCCTCATCGCCCTGATGGCCGGCCTGGCTGTCATGCCCGCCCGTTTCGCCCTGGATCCCGAGGGACCCATCGGCGGCCCCAAGCTGCTGTTCATCACCATGCAGAACGTGTTTAACTCCATGGGTACCGTGGGTTACGTCTTCGGCATTATCTTCTACCTGCTGGTCATCCTGGCCGCTGTTTCCTCTTCCATCTCCCTGCTGGAGGTCATCGTGGCCCACTTTGTGGACAAGGCCCGCGACAAGGGCAAGGGCGACAAGCGCAAGGCTTACTCCGTCATCGCCGCCATCGCCACCGGCGTTCTGTGCGTCCTGGTGTGCATGGACGGCCTGGGCTCCAATGGCATTGCTCCGTGGAACCTGTTCGGCGTGGAATCCTCCAACTGGAGCGACTGCTGGCTGGACTTCTTTGATATGATCTCCGAGGGCATCCTGATGCCTTTGGGCGCCCTGCTCATGTGCATCTGCATCGGCTATGAGCTGAAGCCCCAGTTCGTGGACGATGAGTGCTGCCTGGAGGGCAATGCCTTCAAGTCCAAGACCTTCTTCAACATCTGCGTCAAGACCATCACCCCCATCCTGATGGTGTTCATCCTGCTGGGCCAGATCGACCAGTTCTTCAGCCTGGGCTGGTTCTCCTAACAGAGCGCAGCGAAGCTACAGCTAAAAAACCGGAGCGAAAGCTCCGGTTTTTTCGTTGTGCGTTTTACAGGCACCTGATCCCTGTAGGGCGGGGTGCCGCCACCCCGCCGCCGATACCCGCCGAACCTTTCCCACCGCAAAATCAGGCCGCCCCGGCATGCCGGGGCGGCCTGATTTGCTTTACTTTTCCGCAGGATCGACGTCTTACAGCTCCTCCGGCTTCTTTACCAGCAACCGGACGGCCCCGTGGCAGTTCTCGATGTTCACCACCGGGCTGCTGGGGGCGTACTCCCCGTCCAGGGACCAGGGGATGTCGTCTGCCGTCTCCACCGTGACCCGGGAGGCATGGCGGAAGAAGATGCCCGGGTCATCGTACTGCATTTGGTTCAGCGCCACCAGCAGGTTGGTAAGGTCCAGCACCGTCCGGGGCATCCGCAGCAGCACCAGCTCAAACACGCCGTCATCCATTCGCACCCGGTTAGGGTCCAGCTTCACCAGGCCCGCCAGGGAGGTAGAGTTACAGACGCTGCCGAAGATGAAGTCCCCCTCGATGGTCTCCTCGTCCGCAGTGATGCGGCAGTGATAAGGGCGCAGGGAGTCCAGGCTCTTGATCCCCTCCAGAATATAGGCGAAATGACCCAGGGCGTTTTTGACCTCCTGGGGAGCGGAATAGCTGGCCTTGGTAAAGGCGCCGAAGGACGCGACATAGGAAAAATACCGATTATTGTGCCGGCCCACGTCCAGGGCCATGGGCGTGCCCTGGGTGATGATCTCTGCGGCCATATAGGGCACGGCGGGGATGTGCAGCGTGGCAGCAAAATCATTGGTGCTGCCGGCGGGCAGATAGCCCAGCAGGGGCTTGCGCGCCAGCTGCATCAGCCCCGAGATGGTTTCGTTCAGCGTGCCGTCGCCGCCGTAGCAGGCCACGGTGTCAAACAGCGGCCCGATGTCCCGGGCAAAGCGGGCGGCATCTCCGGGAGCCGCGGTCTCCCGCACGTGTATCAGGTAACCTCCTGCGGACAGGCGGGCAATAGCTTCATACAGCGGAGCCAAGGATTTGTTCTTCCCTGCTCGGGGATTCACGATCAAAAGCAGCTTTTTCACAGCTAACCTCCTCCAATAAAAAACGAAAAAGGTGATAAATCTAATCATATCATACACGCCTTTTTCACAAAACGCAAGAGCGACCCGCCCCAATGGGGAAATTTGCAAAGATGCGCTGCAAGCCTTGCAATGGCCGCGAAAATTGGGTATGATAGGAATCATCAGAAAGGAGGCAGCGCCGTGAAGAGGGATAAGAAAAAATATTTTGCCTGGGGGCTGACCGCATTTCTCACGGGGTGCGCCCTGCTGATTTTTTACGATGTGTTTTACCGGGACAACGCCGGCACCGTCCAGGCGTTTTTCGGCAAGCTCTGGTCCATCCTGGCCCCGGTGCTCTACGGCCTGGCCATGGCCTACCTGCTGGCCCCGCTGGTGAACCTGCTGGAGCGGTGGATCCTCCGGTCCAAGGACGCCCTGGAGAAGAAAAAGGGGACGTCCACCCCGGTGCGCAAGGGCCTGCTGCGTGCGGTGAGCATCCTCATCACCTGGGCGGTGGTGCTGGTGCTGCTGTACCTGCTGTTTGCCATGCTCGTCCCCCAGCTGGTGGACAGCGTCACCACCCTTATCGGCAACCTGGAGGCGTATTATGACCAAATCTACAGCTGGGTCACGGACCTGCTGGAGAAGAACCCCACCGTCAGCACCTGGCTCACGGACCTGGTGAACCGCTATTACAGCGAGGCCACCGAGTTCCTCACCACGAAGCTGCTGCCGGGCCTGCAGACCACCCTCACCAGCTTCACCGGCAGCCTGGTCACCGGCGTGTGGAGCGTGGTCATCTTTGCCAAGAATTTCATCATCGGCATCATCGTCTCCGTCTATCTCCTGGCGGCCAAGGAAAAGAGCCTGGCCCGCTGCTGCAAGCTGCTCTACGGTGTCCTGCCCGAGGAGCGCGCCATGTTCGCCGTCCGGGGCTTCCGCCGGGTGGACGATATCTTCAGCGGCTTTGTCCGGGGAAAGCTCCTGGATTCGCTGATCATCGGCATCCTCTGCTTCATCGGCTGCTCCATTTTGAACATGCCCTATACGCCGCTTATCAGCGTGGTGGTGGGCGTCACCAATATCATTCCCTTCTTCGGCCCCTTCCTGGGTGCCATCCCCAGCGCCCTGCTGATTTTGCTGGTGAGCCCGCTGAAGTGCCTGTATTTCGTCATTTTCATTGTCCTGCTCCAACAGCTGGACGGCAATGTCATCGGCCCGAAAATTCTTGGCGGCTCCACGGGCATCTCCAGCCTGTGGGTCATTGTGGCAATCCTGGTGGGCGGCGGCTTTGGCGGCGTGCTGGGTATGTTCCTGGGCGTGCCCATCTTCGCCTGCCTGCAGGTGCTGGTGCGCTGGCTGGTGAATTGTCGGCTGGAAAAGAAGCACATGCCCCTGGAGGCCGCGGCCTACGTGAACCGGGACCGCCAGGCGGCTGAGGCCCCGCCCGAACCGCCGAAAAGTGAAAACAATAAGTAATATCATACAGCATTTATACTATAAGGAATTGAGGGATCCCCCCTATGACCCCGGAATTAAAAGAGAAACTACTGCGCTACGCCAACGAAAAGGAGCCGTTTTCCGCCCACAACGGCATCTGGGTGTGCGACATTGACGATGGCCGCTCCCGGGTGGAGCTGCATCTGACGGATCAGAGCCTAAACCGCTGGGGCCAGCCCCACGGCGGGATGCTGTTCTCCCTGGCGGATGATGCCTGCGGCATTGCCATGTCCAGCCTGCGGCAGGAGACCTGCGTCACCGTCAGCTCCACCATGGACTTTATGGCGACGGCAAGGGATGCCCGGCATCTTATTGCCCGGGGAGAGGTGACCCGAGCCGGGCGGCACACCTGCTTCTGCCAGGCGGAGGTCACCACGAGCGAGGGAAAGCTCCTGGCCGTGTGCCATAGCGTGTGGGCCTACACAGGCAAGCCCCTGCCCCTGGATTAGCGGTCGCCCCTGTCCGCCCGCCAGGGCACCTTTATTTGTCAAGCTGCCGGGAAAACATATAAAAAAACAGACCGGCTGACCGGTCTGTTTTTGCCTTCGCCGTTCTCCTTGCCCCTGCGTTTTAGCTTCGGGATTTTCAGCCACCCGGATTCTCCCCGTCGGACAGAATGCCGTCCGTGTCCCGGACGCGCCCGTTTTCCACCATCTCGTCATAAGGAGTCGCGGGAATGTCATTCTTCTCGCTGCCCCGCAGCTGCTCCGAAGGGATCGGAGCTTCCCCGGCGGGATTGTTGTCCGGGGCCGGAGAGCCGCCCGCGGTATCGTCGTATACCGTGGGCGGGAATTGCTCCGCCTGCCCATCGGGCCGGTCACCGCAGGCGGACACGCTGAGCAGGACCGTCACCAGCATCAGCAGCGCCAAAAGCTTCTGCATGGACATCCTCCCTTTCGTTTTTCAGATAATTGTGATACCCAGGATAGTATCTGCATTTTTTCCGCCGCTAACGGCAGCAAGATCTGCCAGGGCAAGGAGCGGTTGCATTTTCCGGCAAAAGAAGGTATACTATAAAAAACTCACAAAAGGAGGCCGCTTTTTATGCAAAAATTGGAAAAGCAGTTTCATATTCACTGCCAGGCCGGCGATGTGGGCCGTTACTGCATCCTCCCCGGTGATCCGGGCCGATGCAAGGCCATAGCTGCCTTGTTTGACGATGCGCACTTTGTCTCCAGCAACCGGGAGTTCACCATCTACACCGGCACCCTCTTGGGGGAGAAGGTCTCTGTCTGCTCCACGGGCATTGGCGGCCCCTCCGCCTCCATCGCCATGGAGGAGCTGCATAATATCGGCGCGGATACCTTCCTCCGGGTGGGCACCTGCGGCGGCATTGATCTGAACGTGCAATCCGGGGATGTGGTCATCGCCACCGGCGCCATCCGTTTTGAGCATACCAGCCGGGAATACGCTCCCATCGAGTATCCTGCCGTGGCGAATTTTGAGGTAGCTACCGCCCTGGTGGAGGCCGCTAAGGCCGGCGGCTATCGCTTCCACACCGGCGTGGTCCAGTGCAAGGATTCCTTCTACGGCCAGCACAGCCCGGCCCGGATGCCCGTTTCCTATGAGCTGCTGAACAAGTGGGAGGCGTGGAAGCGCCTGGGCGTGAAGGCCAGTGAGATGGAGTCGGCTGCGCTGTTCGTGGTGGCGGATGCCTTGGGCTGCCGCTGCGGCTCCTGCTTCCATGTGATTTGGAACCAGGAGCGGGAGGCTGCGGGCCTGGACCAAAAGATGACCGAGGACACCAGCTCTGCCGTGCGTCTGGGCGTGGAGGCACTGAAGAAGCTGATCCAGGCCGACCGGGCGAAGTGAAGCATTTTTGAGGTACAACAAGATAAAAAACGCAGAGCGACGCATGTCACTCTGCGTTTTTTCCGGTTGATGGTCCGCCCCGGGTGCCGGTCATTCCTCCTCCGGGTCATCGGCCTCCACATACATTTCCTCACACTTGCGCTGGGCTTCGATAAGGACGTTCTGCGCCTGCTCCGCTGCCCGCATCATGATGAGGTACATCTCCTTATAGTCCGGCATGATCTCACCTCCTTTCGCTCATTGTATTCCTTTTTCTTGCTTTTTCAACTTCAATAGGACAGAAAGACCCTAAAATTTCGTCCATTTTTTGCCATAATCGCCTTGGGTGATTAAATGGGTAGGCTTGGGGACCTCCGCAGGGAGCGGGGCTACACACAGGTGAAAATGCAGATGCTCACGGGCATCGATCAGAGCGCCTACTCCAAGATCGAGCGGGGCGAGCGCTACCTGAGCTTTGAGCAGTGCAAGCGGGTGGCCCTGGCCCTGCACACCAGCATGGATTACCTGGCGGGCCTGACCGATGAAAAATCCCCCTATCCCAGAACGAAAAACGCCGAGTGAGCCGTCATTGTCATTACGAGGCCGGTGTGGTTTGCACGGAGCGCGGTGCAAGTTCCGGCGGGTCGATGTGGGCATCGGCCCCTACACACGGCTATCGGTAGGCACTCCGTAGGGGACGATGCCTACATCGTCCTGGTCGCACCAGCTTCCCGGTTGTGCGTAGGGGCGGACGACTCTGCCCGCCCGGAGGTGCGGCGCGGGGGTATTACGGATCACTACGGCCAGCCTGTGGACTGGCCGTAGCAATGACAGACTTTTTCCGACTAACAAAAAAGTGCAGAGTGACATGCGTCACTCTGCACTTTTAACGCTTTTATTCTGCTGTGCCAGCCAGGGCAGGGCTTTCTCAAATTCCACGCCGTACCAGCTGGCTCCGGGGTCGGCCTGGGTGCAGCGGATGCACTTTAGGGTGAAATCCACCGCCAGGGTCACCGCCTGCTCCAGGGTGCGGCCTTGCATCATGGCCCCCAGTACCGTGGCGGTGAAGATGTCCCCGGTGCCGTGGAAGCCCGCGTGGATCTTCTCATTATAATAGGCAAAATAACGGCCGGTGGCCCGTTCGTAGGACATAGCCCCCAGGCGCTTATCGTCAAAGCTCACCCCGGTAAGCACCACCCGGGGGGCCAGGTCCGACAGCTTTTTCAGCAGCGCCCGGATAAACGCCTCGTCCGGGTCCTCCCGGTAGGGGGTGTCCGTCAGGAGGCAGGCCTCGGTGAGGTTGGGCAGCAGCACGTCCGCCCGGGCGCAGACCTTCTTCATGTATTGGGGAAAGTCCGGCGCAAAGGGCTTATAGAGCCGCCCGTGGTCGGCCATGGCCGGGTCCACCACCACCAGGGTATCCCGCCCGCGCAGCAGGTCGAACACACGGCACACCGCCTCCGTCTGTCGGGGGGAGGCCAGATAGCCGCTGGCGATGGCATCCAGCTGCACCCCCTGGCTCTTCCAGTGGCGGGCGATGGGCAGCAGCTCATCCGTCAGGTCCCGGCAGGTGAAATCAGGGAAAATGGTGTGGGTACTCAAAACCGCCGTGGGGATCACGGCGCACTCCACCCCCATCACCGACAGCACCGGCAGCGCCACCGTCAGGGAGCACCGCCCCAGGCAGGAGATGTCCTGTATGCTTGCCACTCGCTTCATGGTCCGGCCCTCCCGTTCTTTTCTCATTCCTCGCCAGCATAGCACAGGTCTGGATATAATTATAGTACCAGTTTCATCGTGACGGATAATACCAGATGAAAAATTCCCCTTGTTTTGCCGGGCGATCTGTGCTATACTTTTCAAAAATCCGCGGGCATGATGGAATTGGTAGACATGCGAGATTTAGGTTCTCGTGCAGCGATGCGTTGGGGTTCGAGTCCCCATGCCCGCACCATATCGAGTGTTCATAACGGATTTGATGTTATGAACACTCGATTTTTTATGCTTCTTTTGGAGAGCAGGCATTTCGCTTGCTCTCCTTCGTTATGCGGGGATATATTCCACGGCCACGCCCTGCTTTGTTTCGGAGATATAATGGCTTGTCAGAGGCGCTGCCGGGATGTCGATGTACCCCACAAAGCGGTAGTGAATTGCGATTCGCTGTGTTCTACTTTTTCCGACGCCCTGCGTTTCGTACACCTCGATATGGTCAATAAGCTCCCGCAGCAGCGGTGCGGTCAGCTCGTCCATCTGCATATTCCCTCCTATGATCCGGCAAAAATTCTCCGCCAAAGAATCGTCGCGATCTGTGAAGCGGGACACCAAATAAAAGATCCCACAGAAAAAGCAAAGATTCAAGCGGAGTTAGACGCGGCCATCGGTGAATTATACGGCATCTCCGATGGATCCATCAAAGCGATCCGGGATGCACTAAAAAACCTGTGATCTATGGATACGGGTCCCCGGGCCCGCGCCACGACCCCCGGCTGGCCATGCGCCCGCCGGGGGCCTCATGCTTACAGCCGGGGCAGAAATAACTCTTCGCCGGCGCAAAAAATGCTTGACTTAAAGTGCGCTTTAAGTTGTATGATATAGGTGAGCTTGAGGCGGCGGATCGCCGCCGGCAAGATTTTACAGCAGGAGGATATTTACTATGAGCAAGAAGGTTTTGATCCTGTCCGGCAGTCCCCGGAAGGGCGGCAACTCCGACACTCTGTGCGATGAATTTCTCCGGGGCGCCCGGGAGGCGGGCCACCAGGTGGAAAAGGTCCGGGTGGCCGAAAAGAAGATCGCCCCCTGCCTGGGCTGCTACCACTGCAGCGCCCACGACGGCGAGTGCGTCCGCCGGGACGACATGGCCGGGCTCCTGCAGCAGATGATCGACGCGGACGTCATCGTGCTGGTGAGCCCCGTGTACTTCTACTCCATCAACGCCCAGCTCAAGGCGGTCATCGACCGCACCGTGGCCCGGTGGCTGGAGGTGAAGGACAAGGAGTTTTACTACATCGTCACCATGGCCGATGAGAGCGCCTCCTCCGCCGACACCACCCTGGCCTGCTTCCGGGGTTATGCCGAGTGCGTGGAGGGCGCGGTGGAAAAGGGCGTCATCATCGGCAGCGGGGCCTGCGAGGCGGGCGCGGTCCGCGGCACACCGGCCATGGCCCGGGCCTACGAAATGGGCAAAAGCGTGTAAGATCAACGGATATTATAATAAGGAGTGACCCGTATGAAGAAAATATTGGTAGCTTATTTTTCCGCCAGCGGCGAGAGGCGGAAGTCAGCCCCGGTCATTGCCGGCGGCGGTGACCTGTCTGGGCTCGTGCCCTCACACCCTATACCGCGGCCATAGCCGCCAAGGGTCGCAGCACCGCAGCGTACACGGGGCATAGTCTTTTCCGGGGCAGACAGCAGTTGACCCGGCGCTGTGCAGCGTGGTATAATCACCGCAAAGCGGTCATTATACATTTAGATTTCATGCCATTTTTCTCCCCGGCTCCGCCGGGAACCGAAAAATATGGCGTCATTATACCGCGCCGCATAGCGGCGCGGTATAATGACCGCAAATACAAAATCTTGACCTTTTAAGGAGGCGCAGCCATGATCGAAAAAACCAAACTGCCCTTGGCCGCCTTTGTGGCGGACAACGCCACCGTCCGGGGCCACGTCACAGCCGGAAAGGGAAGCAGCATCTATTTCGGCGCCGTGATCCGCTCAGAATCGGATACCACCGCCATCGGCGAGGACACCAACATCCAGGACAACTGTGTCCTGCACACGGATAAGGGCTTTCCCATCACCATCGGCCGCGGCTGCACCATCGGCCACGCCGCCATTCTCCACGGCTGCACCATCGGCGATAATACCCTAATCGGCATGGGGGCCATCCTCCTCAACGGCGCGAAGATCGGCCGGGACTGCATCATCGGCGCCGGGGCCCTGGTGCCCCAGGGCATGGAGATCCCCGATGGCAGCCTGGCCTTCGGCTCTCCGGCCAAGGTCCGCCGGGCGCTGACAGCGGAGGAGATTGAATCCAACCGGGCTGCCGCCGCCGCTTACTGCCGGGAAGCGGAGGAGTACGCCGAATAACAGCACGCCCGACGGCGGGAAAGGAGAATGTATCATGAAAGAAAACCGGAAGCTGCTGCGGGAGGTACTCAAGGACATCCGCCGCGACATGACCGACGAGGAAGTGCTGAATCTGCTGGCGGACAGCAAAATCTCCGTAGGGCCGGACAGCGAAAAAAGCAGGTACACCCTGGGCCAGCGCGCCGCCGATGCCATTGCCAAATTCGCCGGGAGCTGGGCGTTCATCTTCTCCTTCGCGGGGGTGCTGCTCCTGTGGATGGTGGTGAACACCGTGCTGGCGGCCCGGGCCTTTGACCCGTACCCGTTCATCCTGCTGAACCTGGTGCTCTCCTGCGTGGCGGCCATCCAGGCGCCGCTGATTATGATGAGCCAGAACCGGCAGGAGGAGAAGGACCGCCGCCGGGCCGAAAACGACTACAAGGTCAACCTGAAAACCGAGATCATGATCGAGGACCTGTACGACAAGGTCAACGCCATCCTGGCCAAGCAGTCCGCCCTGGAAAAACTGCTGCGGGAGCGGGAGGAAGCGGAAAAATAAAAACGCAGAGCATCGCTCTGCGTTTTTTATCCTGTTGTGCCTCAAAAATGCTTCACCTGGCCCGCCAGCAGCAGCCCCGGCAGCAGCCACAAAAGCTGGAACAGCACCAGCCGCAGGGGTGTCAGGGATGCGTACCCGCCGATGCCCGTCAGATAATAGCACAGCAGCAGTCCCGCCGCCGAGGCCAGCAGCGCCAGGGCGATGGTCCACCGGGCCGCCAGCAGCAGCTTGCGGCTGCCCAGCACCGTTTCGGCGTAGGGCATGAGCCCGTCCCGGTACACCAGGGCGTAGGCGGGGCCGGTTCGCCGGGCCTGCTCCAGCAGGGACAGCCGGGACTGAACGTCCGGGTAAATGGGCTTTGCGTCCACCTTGAAGCACCGGCGCAGGAACTCCGGGGTGATGTTGCTCCCGCGCACCGCCAGCACCGGGGTGACCCGGTTGCGCCGCAGGGCCCGCAGGGCCCAGTCCACGTTCCGGGAGGGCTGGTACCGCAGAGCGAAGATGGCCGTCAGCTGGCCGTCCACGGCCAAAAACAGGCCCGCGGGGACCTTCAGCTCCCGGGGCAGGCGCACGTTCTGCCTGCGCATGAAGTAGGCGCTGCCCAGCAGCACCGTCTCCCCGTGTATGGTGCCCCCGGCGCCGCCCTCCTCGTACCAGCGGAAGTCGTCCAGCTTTTCGGCGCTCCCGCCGTTGTCCGAGAGCATCTGCTCCAGCAGGGGCAGGGCCTGGCTGTCCGCCGCCCGGGCCACGGCCACCGCATAGGAAAGCACCCGACCCAGCTCCTCGCCGTAAATTTTCATGCCGTTGAGGGAGAGTGTCCCGGCGGGGAACAGGTCCTCGTCGGTGATGACCATGCGCTTGGCGCCGCTGACGGCCCTGGCACCGCTGTAGCCCGCCACGGCGCAGCCGCTGTGGCTGAGCCTCCGGCTCAAAAAGCAGGTGGGCAGCGTCCCGGCCAGGGGCCAGGCCAGGGGCGTGGCCGCCGCCAAAAGAGCCGACCACCCCCACAGGGGCTGCGCGGGCTTGATCTCGGACAGGCACACCACCCCCGTTAGCACGCAGGCGATGGCCAGCAGCAGCGGCAGCGCCGCGTTGTACCATTTTTGGGCTATGTCCGGCTCCATGGTGTGGGTGTAAAATCCCTCCAGGCGGCCCTGGCGCTTGATGGCGCCGGCCTCGGTCTTCTGCACGCTCCAGGGAGGGTGGCCGCCCAGGTCCGCCAGGCGGAAGCTCTCCCGCCGGGCTGCACACCGCAGATACACCCCCCACTCACAGCAGAGGGTCACTAAGGCCGCCGCCCCGGCCAGGGGCAGGTGTTCGCCTCCCCTGGCGATGCACCAGGCGCAGTCGCCCAGGCACGAAACGGCCAGCAGCAGCGCGCCCCAGGCGCAGGAAACGCGCTTTTGATGCATCTCCGATACCATATCCCGCCACAGGGGCAGGGCCAGGGCCGTCTGCGCCAGCAGCAGCGCGGCCACCGCGCCGAAGCGCAGGGCCGGGGTATCCGTCCAGAAGGCGGGCATGGTCACCAGGGCCTCCGCCGCCGTGATGCCCACCAGCAAAACCGCCGGCAGCAGGCAGCGCAGGGTGGTGCCCCGGTGCAGGCGGCACAGCCGCTTCTGCTCAAATTCCGCCTGGGACATGTCCGGCTCCGGGGGGATGACCTCTTCCTCCTCCGGCTCCGGCTCGGGCCGGGCCTTGGGGGCCGTCAGCGCCCGGAAAAATCTGCCCACCGCCGCCAGCCTCGCCCGGCACAGGGCGGCCCGGCGGGCCCGGCGGACCTGGCGCTCCTGCTCCTCCCGCTCCAGCTGCCGCTGGGCCGACTCCTCCTCCATCACGGCGGAGACCGTCCGGTCCATCATGTCCTCCAGGGACACCAAGCGCTCCCGGGGTGCGGCTTTTTCCTCCGGCTCCGGAGGCTCCTCCGCCGGGGCCGGGATGTCCTCCTTCGGCGGCTCTTCCGGAGCTTCCTCCCCGGCAGGCTCCTCCGCCGGGGCCGGCTCCTCCGTCGGGACGGGTTCCGCCGCAGGAGCTTCCTCCTCCGGCTCCGTCACCGGGACTTCCGGCTCCGGGGCGGGCTGCGCCGGCTCCGGCCCCGGCTGCCTTGGCTTCACCGCGCCGGTACCAAACTCCGCCAGAATGTCGTCCAGGTCATACTCCCGGGTGAGGGGCACGTCCTGCAGGAGCCTGCCGGTGTCCTCCAGGGCCTGATTCAGTTCTTCCTCTGTGTACTTGCTCATAGACCTCACTTACATCCGGCGGCGCACCGCCTCATATAGCAGAATGGCCGCCGCAGCGGAGGCGTTCAGGGACGAAATATGCCCCTTCATGGGGATGCTCACCAAAAAGTCGCATTTCTCCCGCACCAGGCGGCCCATGCCGCTGCCCTCGGACCCGATGACGATGGCCGCGGGGCCCTTGAGATCAGCCTCATACAGGGAGGTAGCACCCTCGGCGGCGGTGCCATAGACCCACACGCCCTTTTTCTTCAGCTCCTCCAGCGTGGCCGGGAGGTTGGCGACCCTGGCCACGGGCATATAGCTCACCGCTCCCGCCGACGTCTTGCCCACAATGGCCGTGAGCCCGGCGGAGCGGCGCTTGGGGATGATGACCCCGTGGGCACCGGCGCACTCGGCGGTGCGGAGGATAGCGCCCAGGTTGTGGGGATCGGAAATCTCGTCGCACACCACCAGCAGCGGTGCCTCACCCTTTTCCGCGGCGGCATCCAGCAGAGACTGCACGGTCACATATTCCCGCATAGCCGCCAGGGCGATGACCCCCTGGTGGGCGTGGGTACGGCTCATGCCGTCCAGCTTGCGCCGGTCGGCCTCCACCACCACGATGCCCTTTTCCCGGGCCCGGGAGGCGATATGACCCAGGGTCTTGTCTGTCTCCCCCTTAGCCAGGTAGATTTTGTCGATGTTCTCCCCGGAACGCAGGGCCTCGATCACGGCGTTGCGGCCCTCAATGATGCCGTCCGCCTCCGCCTGGGGCAGGGGCCTCTGTCTATCGTTTTCTCTCATAGCTCGTCCTCACAGAATAAAAATAAAAAAGCCTTGCATCGGGCTGCTGTTGTAAAGCTTTAACGCCGTGTATGAAAGGCGCTGCGCGCGGCAGGCGCAAGCTCTTTGCCGGAAAAAAACGGATGGTTTTTCGCAGCTTTTAGTATAGCACATACGGGGCATAATAGAAAGGTCAATTCATAGAAATTTTACACGGCAGGGGTTTTTCCGCCCTTGTTTGCTTTTATTTTGTATGGTATACTGCCATTAATTGTAAGGTTTGTCTACGCGGAAGGAGGCCAACTATGGACTCAAAAAACAACAAGAACAACAAAAACAGCAAGAACAACCGAAACCTTCGGGGTGTGCTGGTGCTGCTGGCCTGGGCCGTGGTGCTGACCATTGGCTTTAACTATTTTGCCGCCTACACCGGCAACGCCGCCCACAAGTCCACCAGCTTCGAGGTGGATTTCAGCGCTTTGGCCGACCTGGTGCGGGAGGATAAGATCGCCCGGGTTGAGTTTGAAAACGGCCAGATCCTCGCCACCCCTATTGACGGCTATGTCTATACCGATGACAGCGGCAAGACCCCCAAGGAATACACCAATTCCGAGGACACCCCGGTCATTCTCTACACCACCCAGATCAACAGCAACAACTTCTATGACCTGCTGGACGAGCATCATGTGGCCTACACCGCCCCGGTGGTGGAGCAGATGAGCCCCATTTTGCAGTTTATGATCTCCTATATCCTGCCCACGATTCTGATGCTGGGGGCGTTTTTACTGGTGATGCGCCTGCTGAGCAAGAGCAGCGGCGGCATCGGCGGCATCGGCAGCGTCGGCAAATCCAATGCCAAGGTGTATATGGAAAAATCCACCGGCATCACCTTTAAGGACGTGGCCGGCCAGGACGAGGCCAAGGAATCCCTGGAGGAGATCATCGACTTCCTCCACAACCCCGGCAAGTACACCGCCATCGGCGCAAAGCTGCCCAAGGGCGCGCTGCTGGTGGGCTCCCCCGGTACCGGCAAGACGCTGCTGGCCAAGGCCGTGGCGGGCGAGGCCAACGTGCCGTTCTTCTCCATCTCCGGCTCCGACTTTGTGGAGATGTTCGTGGGCGTGGGCGCCAGCCGCGTGCGTGACCTGTTCAAGGAAGCCGCCAAGGTAGCCCCCTGCATCATCTTCATCGACGAGATCGACACCATCGGTAAGTCCCGGGATGCCAGCCGCTTCGGCGGCAACGACGAGCGGGAGCAGACCCTCAACCAGCTGCTGGCGGAGCTGGACGGCTTTGACCCCAGCAAGGGCGTTATCGTTCTGGGCGCTACCAACCGGCCGGAGGTGCTGGACAAGGCCCTGCTGCGTCCCGGCCGCTTCGACCGGCGCATCACTGTGGACCGGCCCAACCTGGCGGGCCGCCTGGCTACCCTGCAGGTCCACACCCGGAATATCCATCTGGCCGAGGATGTGAACCTGGAGAAGATTGCCCAGGCCACCGCCGGCTGCGTGGGTGCAGACCTGGCAAACCTGGTGAACGAGGCCGCCCTGCGTGCCGTGCGCAAGGGCCGCAAGGCCGTGAATCAGAACGACCTGCTGGTGGCCTTCGAGGTAGTCATCGCCGGCTCGGAGAAGAAGGGCACCGTCATCACCGACGAGGAAAAGAAGATCATCGCCTATCACGAGGTGGGCCATGCATTGGTTGCCGCCAAGCAGAAAAACGCCCAGCCCGTCAGCAAGATCACCATCGTGCCCCACACCCAGGGGGCCCTGGGCTACACCCTGCACCTGCCGGAGGAGGAGAAATTCCTCATGTCCAAGGAGGACATATTGGCGGAGATCCGCACCCTGCTTGCCGGCCGCTCCAGCGAGGAGATCGTGTGCAACACCATGACCTCCGGCGCCGCCAACGACATCGAGCGGGCCACGGAGATGGCCCGGAACCTGGTGGCCCGATTCGGCATGTGCGACGAGTTTGATATGATGGCCCTGGGCACCGTGCAGAGCCAGTACCTGGACGGCAGCTACTCCATGTCCTGCGCCCAGGAGACCTATGCCGCGGCGGACCGGGAGACCATCAAGATCATCCGCCAGTGCCACCGGGAGGCCAAGCAGATTTTGCGGGACAACCGGGAGCTGCTGGACAAGATCGCCGCCTACCTGCTGAAGAAGGAGACCATCACCGGCCAGGAGATGATGGCCATTATCGAGGGCCGGGATCCGGAGACCGTGGACAACTACGGCGCCACCCGGGAGGACGATGCGCCCCGAAAGGCCTTCCGCCCCTCCACCCCCAACAGCATCGAGGCTCCGGCCAAGCACATCAATATCATTTCCGAACCCATCCCCATGCCGGACTTTGACGAGCCCAAGGAGGAAAAGCCCGCCGAGAACCCGGAGCATCCCGCCGAAAGCGGGGATAAGCCCGCCGCGCCTGCGGAGGAGAAACCCGAAAAGCCCACCGAGGAATAAGAGCGTTACAGAAAAAGCGAACGGCTCCGGAGCGTTTCCGCTCCGGGGCCTTGATTTGTGTAGAGAGAAACGGATCGCCGCGGGCGCTTTGGGTCCTTGCAAACCTCCTGTCATTGCGAGGCCAGTGCGCACACTGGCTGTGGCAATCCGTAGCCCCCTATCTCCGGCTGGCTGAGGGCACCCCGCCCTACGGATATTGGGGGGCTGGTGCGTAGGGGCCGATGTGGGCATCGGCCCCTACGGAGTTCTGCCGGTAAACGATTCGTAGGGGCTGGCGTCCCCGACGGCCCGAACCGGTCTTGTCCCGCACCTGGGGCAGGGCGTAGCGCGCGACATGGTGGCCGCACGGTAGACGCAGAGGGCAGCCCGGTTCCGTCAGGCCAGCACGAGCGCGGAGCGCGTCGCGGAATTAGACGCAGAGGCGATACGAAAGCAAGGCATAAGGTTTGCTTATCCTGATTCGCGTGGCAGAAAGAGACAGGTATAGTCGGCACTTCAGCCGCGAAAAGGATTTCAAAACCTTGGTTTTGACGGCGTTCTTTGGGTACTTTCTGCCGCTG
>CAVKFX010000072.1:0-4721 GCA_963655625.1 uncultured Eubacteriales bacterium
GTCCTCCTTTCGCAAGTTGGGAAAGGAGGACCTGACCATGCGGCAGAGGACATTTGCTCTTACCGCTTAGTGACAACTTCCTTTCTATGTATTATAGCAATATTTTTCCTATTTTACAAGTGCCTTTCCGAAAAAATCAACGCCTGCGCTCCCTGTTGCTTTTTTCTCGAAAACACCCTTGACATATGGGAAGCCCGCCGCTATAATGGGCCGGAAAGCTCGGAGGGCGAGCTGTTCGGAGAAGCAGCAGCCGGATAAGAGACAAGCTGAGACGCTTGTTTCTTATCCGTTTTTTCTTGAAAAGGGAGGAGCGCAGCATGGAGCTTCTGAACGGGAAAATCAAGCCCATTTATTTTAAATATCTGTCGGCGTCCTTTGGCACCGCCCTGATCGCCTCCGTTTACTCCATCGTGGATGTGGCTATGGTGGGGCAGTACCAGGGGCCGGAGGGAACGGCGGCCCTGGCGGTGGTAGCGCCGGTGTGGAACATCATCTACAGCCTGGGCCTGCTGGTGGGCATCGGCGGCAGCGTGCTGTTCAGCGCCCGGCGTGGCGGCGGCCGCGGGGACGGCAGCGAAAACCAGTATTTTACCGCAGCGGCCATTGGTGCGGTGATACTGGCTGCCTTGGCATGGGCGGGGATATGGTGCTTTGAGGGGCCCATTCTCACCTTCTTCGGCGCGGATGAATCGCTGCTGGCCCTGGCCCGGCGGTATATGCAGCCCATCAAGCCGGTGTTTCCGCTGTTCCTGCTGAACCAATTGCTGGCGGGGTTCCTGCGCAATGACGGAAGCCCGGGCCTGGCCACCATGAGCGTGCTGGCCGGGGGCATTTTTAATGTGTTCGGCGATTATTTCTTTGTGTTCCCCTGCGATATGGGCGTTTACGGCGCGGGCCTGGCCACGGCCATCGGCTCGGGCATATCCTTTCTGGTGATGCTCATCCACTTTGTGAGCCGGAAAAATACCCTGCGCCTGGTGCGCCCGGAGAGGCTGGGCGAAAAGCTCCGGGCTATCTCAGTTACCGGCTTTTCTACTTTTTTTGTGGACGTGGCCATGGGCATCCTGACGGTGCTGTTTAACCGGCAGATCATGCGCTGGCTGGGCAGCGATGCTATGGCCGTTTACGGCCCTATCATACAAATCAGCACCTTTGTCCAGTGCTGCGCCTACAGCGTGGGCCAGGCATCGCAGCCCATTATCTCCATGAATTACGGCGCGGCCAAGGCCGGGCGCATCCGGCAGACCCTTCGGCTGGCCCTGTATACGGTGGCCTTTTTCAGCGTTTTCTGGACGGTTCTGAGCATGGCATGCCCCAATTTCTATATCCGCATTTTCATGTCACCCACCCCTGCCATTTTGGCTATTGCACCGGCCATCATCCGCACCTATGCGCTGTCGTTCCCGCTGCTGCCGCTGAATATCTTCTCCACCTATTATTTCCAGGCCATCATGAAGCCCGGGGCGGCGTTCATCGTGTCGGTGGCCAGGGGATTGGTGGTCAGCGGGGTGCTGATCCTGGCACTGCCTGTGGTGCTGGGAGCGAACGCCCTGTGGCTGGCCATGCCCATCACCGAGCTGCTGGTGGCGGTCTACACCGTGGCGGCCATGCGGAAATACACAAAGACCCTGCCTGCCGCCGGAGATCGGGCATAAGCAAAAAGCCAGGCCCCGGGGCCCGGCTTTTCCGATATGTCGGCAGAGAAATGAAAAAATGACAGGCATCATGGGATACCTGTCATTTTTGGTGCGCGAGGCGGGACTTGAACCCGCACGTGCGTAATGCACACTAGAACCTGAATCTAGCGAGTCTGCCAATTCCACCACTCGCGCGAATATGCAATTGAAGAAAAGAAGTGGTGCGCGAGGCGGGACTTGAACCCGCACGTGCGTAATGCACACTAGAACCTGAATCTAGCGAGTCTGCCAATTCCACCACTCGCGCGAATATGCAATTGAAGAAAAGAAGTGGTGCGCGAGGCGGGACTTGAACCCGCACGTGCGTAATGCACACTAGAACCTGAATCTAGCGAGTCTGCCAATTCCACCACTCGCGCATAGTAAAGCTTCTTTTCTGACTCCGGAGGAGAAACTGGTGCGAGTGATGGGACTTGAACCCACACGTCCAATCGAACACAAGCACCTCAAGCTTGCCTGTCTGCCTATTCCAGCACACTCGCAAATGAGTCTCTCGACCGAAGACTTGCTTATTATAGCATATGGAGAAAAAAAGTCAAGGGCTTTTTCCGCCAAAATCCATCTTTTTTGAATAGTGCATAGCGTGGCGAAAAAAGAATCTACCGGGCGGCCGGCGAGTGTGCCGGCTGCCTATAGCCGCCTGTCTGCCCGGGAAAAACAGGGCCCTTTCCATGCGCCGGCCGCCGCCGGAACTTCCGGCAGCGGCCAGTGTGTGTTTTTGTGACGGCTGTAAGCCGGGGGGGGTTATCTTTCGCTCATGGGTACATAGGGCCGGCGCTTTTCAATGCACTTGCAGGCCGGACGGATGATCTTGCTGTTTTCACCCAGCTCCTCCATGCGGTGGGCGCTCCAGCCGGCCATGCGGGCGATGGCAAACAGGGGGGTATACAGCTCCTTGGGCAGGCCCAGCATATCATACAGGAAGCCGCTGTAGAAGTCCACGTTCACCGCCACGGGCTTGCCGGTGCGGGCGGTGAGCAGCTCCTTGGCTGTCTTTTCCACGGTGAGATACATATCCATCTCCCTGTTGAGCCCCTTTTCCTTGGAAATATCCTGCACAAAGCCTCGCAGGACCTCGGCACGGGGGTCGGACAGGGAGTACACGGCGTGGCCCATGCCGTAGATAAGGCCCAGGCCGTCCAGAGCCTTCTTGTCCAGCACAGCTTGCAGGTATTCGCGGACCTGGCCCTCGTCGGTGGGATCGTCCACATGGCTTTTCAGATCCGCCATCATCTCCACCACCTTGATATTGGCGCCGCCGTGACGGGGGCCCTTCAGGGCGCACAGGGAGGAGGCCATGGCGGAATAGGTATCCGTGCCGGTGGAGGAGACTACATGGTTTGTGAAGGTGGAGTTGTTGCTGCCGTGGTCGGCGTGGAGGATCAGCGCCGCATCCAGGGCCCGGGCCTCCAGCTCCGTGAACTTTTTATCCTCCCGCAGCAGATAGAGGATGTTCTCCGCCATGGACAGGTCATTTTGAGGCTTGTGAATGAACAGGTCTCCGCCCTTGGTGCTGCGGTAGGCCAGGTAGCTGTAGATGGCCAGCTGTGGGGTATTCACCGTCAGCTGCAGGCACTGGCGCAGAATGTTCGCCATAGAGATGTCGTTGGCCTTGTCATCGTAGCAGTACAGGGTCAGCAGGCTCCGGGCCAGGGTGTTCATCATGTCCCCGGTGGGGGCCTTCATCACCACGTCCCGGACGAAATTCTTGGGCAGGCGGCGATACTCGTTGAGCATCTGGCAGAACGAATCCAGCTGCTCCTTGGTGGGAAGCTGCCCGAAAATGAGGAGGTACACCGTTTCCTCAAAGCCGAAGCGCTTTTCGGCCAGGCTGCCTTTTACCAGGTCACGGACGTCGTAGCCCCGATAGTACAGCACGCCCTCACAGGGGATGGTGTCGTTATCATCGATGGTGTAGCCCTTGACCTCGGAAATGCGGGTAAGGCTGGCTAGCACACCGCGGCCGTTGGCATCGCGCAGGCCGCGCTTGACGTTATAGCGCTGGTAGAGCTCCCGGTCAATGTGGGCATGCTCTGACCATAATCCGGTCAGCTGCATCAGCTCCGGCGTGATGCGGCTGTACTCGGCGGCAGAGGGGGTGACAGTAGACATAGCGATCCTTCCTTTCTAATCCTGAATGCAATATTAGCACACGCAACTTGCATTTGCAAGAGAAAAAATGCTAAAAACGCAGCTGATTATGAAAGATTCATGTGAATGATTTGCAAAATGAACGTAGGAAACCATGGAATTGTAATCTGCGGGGAAATGTGATATACTGCCGTTACAGCTGCGAGAGTACCTGGCCGATGGGGGCGTTGATGCAAAGGTCGGCGGAGGAGTCGATGCCGGTGGCGTCCTTGTTGATGACCACCAGCTTACTGCCCCGGTAATAGCGCACCAGCCCGGCGGCGGGGTATACCACCAGGGAGGTGCCGCCGATGATGAGCACATCGGCGTGGGCGATATAATCCAGAGCCTTGTCCATGACCTGCTCGTCCAGCCCCTCCTCATACAGCACTACGTCGGGCTTGATGACGCCGCCGCAGGTGCAGCGGGGGATGCCGGTGGAATTGGCCACAGCCTCCACGCCGTAGAACTTGCCGCAGCGGCGGCAGTAATTGCGCAGGACGCTGCCGTGGAGCTCCAGCACCTCCCGGCTGCCGGCCTTCTGGTGCAGACCGTCGATGTTCTGGGTGATGACGGCCTTGAGCTTGCCCTCCTGCTCCCACTGGGCCAGCTTTTTGTGGGCGGCGTTGGGCTGGGCGTCCAGGGCCAGCATCTTGGTCCGGTAGAAGTCGTAAAACTCCTCCATGTGGCTCTCGTAAAAGCTGTGGCTGAGCATGGTCTCCGGCGGGTACTTGAATTTTTGGTGGTACAGGCCGTCCACGCTGCGGAAGTCCTTGATGCCGGACTCCGTGCTGACCCCGGCCCCGCCGAAGAAAACGATGTTGTCGCTCTCATCCACCAGCTTTTTCAGCTGCATAATGGCTTCAGTCATGGTATATTCCTCCATTTCTATAT
>CAVKFX010000073.1:0-21959 GCA_963655625.1 uncultured Eubacteriales bacterium
TGCCCAGGATGACCAGGAAGATCAGGATGGAGATGTCGATGGCGTTGATCATGCCAACACCCTCGCCAGCGCCGATGAAGTTCACGACGGTCTGCCAGGGATTGAAGTCAGCCAGCAGCAGTGCGCCGACCAGGCAGCCCAGGAACAGGGACGAATACACTTCCTTGCTGATGAGGGCCAGAGCAATGGCGACCACAGGGGGGAACAAGGCCCAGCCGGTGGCCACGAAGCCGGAACCATCGTTGGCCACCTTAGCGATGACCAGGGCGATGACCACGACCGCCAGCGCAATAAAATACGCTATCTTGGTGCTTTTCTTTTCCATAGTGAGTGATTTACCTCCTCAAGTTTTGGTATTCTCTATATTATGCGCCCAATCATATATTGTCAAGTTCTTGTCATACAATTCCATTTTTTTAACAAATTGTGAACTCCTTTTTTTCTTTTTTGACGAAAAATTTTTGAAAATAATGGGGGTACTGGCGGAATTTTTCTTTATGACGAGACTAAATTGAGGGGGAAACACGATCCCAACGCTGATGGATCTACCGTCTTTTGAGTCACCTTCCCCTACGCCAAAAGGCTGCAGCGGACAGGGCGTGGTTTGCCATCATGGGCCGCTTCCGCATCCGCTGCACCATCGGCCATTCAGGGATGTATTTGCCCTTTGCGCAGGCGCAAAAACGCCGGGGATGGCCCCGGCGTTTTATGTATGAGTCTTCTGCGCTTGCGGCGCGGCGAGACACCATCTATTCTATTTAAGTCGGTTTAGAAGAAGAAGTCCTTGATCTGGCCGTACAGCACCAGGATCATGCACAGGGGGGTGATATACTTGACGCAGATGTTGAAGAAGCCCTTCATCTTGAAGGTCTGACCCTCCAGGCAGCACTCGTCGTCCACCATCTTGGGGCCCAGCTCCCAGCCGATACACAGGCACATGAGCAGCGCGCCCAGCGGCATGAGGATACCCTCAGAGATGCAATCAAAGAAGTCCAGCCAGCAGTCACTCCACATGGGGAGGTTTTCGGGATCCATGCCCAGAATGTTGAAGGGGGAGATGCCGGCGCCGCCCAAGGCATCCATGCAGATGAGGATGCAGCCCAGGCCAACGAAGAAAGCCGCGATGAGGGAATAGGTCTTGCGCTTGTCGCCCTTACCGGCATCGCGGGCCTTATCCACGAAGTGGGCCACGATGACCTCCAGCAGGGAGATGGAGGAGGAGATGGCGGCGAACACCACCAGCAGATAGAACAGGATGCCGAACAGAGCGCCCAAAGGCATCTTGTGGAACACGTTCTGCATGGTCACGAACAGCAGAGACGGGCCGCCCAGCTTGCCGGTGGGATCCAGGGCGAAACGGCCGGGGATGACGCACAGGCCGGCCATCAGGGCCACCAGGGTATCCATGATCACGATGAGCAGAGCGTTCTTCTCAATGTTCTCCTTCTTATGCAGGTAGGAGCCGTAGGTGATCATGGCGCCCATGCCCAGGGACAGGGAGAAGAACATCTGGCCGCCTGCGGTAGACAGGACGGACATAAAGTCCGGTGCTTTATCAATGACACCGTGCTCCACAGCCCAGCCGGGAACGAACATGTACTTCAGGCCATCCACGGCGCCGGGCAGGGTGCAGGCGCGGATGATGCAGATGAGCAGGATGACGAACAGGGCGGGCATACCCACGGAGCAGACCTTCTCGATACCGCCGCCGATACCACCCATAACGATGACCATGGTCAGTGCAACGAAGATCAGGCCATAGATCACAGCCTCCAGGCGGTTTTCCATGAAGGCGCCAAACACGCCGGCACCGTCCATGCCGTTGGAGCCGAAGGAAGCGCCAAACAGGTCGCCAATGTTCAGCACCACATACTTGATGCAGTAGCCGCCCAAAGCGCAGTAGAAGAACAGGATCAGGAAGGCGGACAGGATGCCCAGCCAGCCCAGCCACTTGAACTTCTTCGACAGAACATGGTAGGCAGCCACAGCGCCCTTGCCGGTCCTGCGGCCCAGGGCCAGCTCACCGATCATAACCACCAGGCCGCAGCAGGCAGCCAGGATCAGATAAATAACGAGGAAGGTAAATCCGCCGTTTGCGCCCATCTTATTGGGGAAACCCCAGATGTTACCCAGACCGACTGCCGAACCAACGGCGGCCATCAGAAATCCAAAATTGGATCCAAAGCCTTTTCTTTCTTCCATAATTTTCTCTCCTTTAAAGTTGTTTATCCTCTCTCCAAAGAGGTCTACTTGCACCTTAACATTTCCGTTTCCAGCTGTAAATAGATTTTGCCCCTCCTTAACGCCGTTTTAACGCATCGCAGGGTTTCCTTAATCGGATGCTTACGGATTTATGCTCCTTTGGCGAAACCTCCTTTCCATAAAAATTCCTTTTGTGAAACTTATCACGATTTCTGCTTATATTTTATGCACAGGCAGTCCCCGGCATGACGACAAAAGCGCAAAAAAAGGACAGCGATTTTCGCTGCCCTTTATCTTTGTTAAGAAAGGAGTTTTAGTCGTCCTCGCGCATGCGGTAGCCCACGCCCACTTCTGTGAAGATATACTCCGGCTGGCCGGGGTTCTTCTCTATCTTGCGGCGGATGTTGGCCATATTCACCCGGAGGATCTGATTATCCGTCTTGGCCTTGGGCCCCCACAGCTCCCGGATGATAAAGTCGTAGGTCAGCACCTTGCCGGCGTATTTGCCCAGCAGGGCCACGATCTTATATTCGTTCACCGTGAGCTTGGCGTTTTCGCCCCGGAGCAGCACCTGGTGCTTGTCATAATCGATGGTCAGCTCACCGGTGGTAAACTTGCCGGACTGGGCAATCTCTCCGTTGGGCAGGGCCGTGCGGGTGTGGCGAATGGCCGTGCGGATGCGCGCCAGAAGCTCCGAGGTACCGAAGGGCTTGACCAGGTAATCGTCCGCGCCGTAATCCAGGGCCTCCACCTTGTCGTGCTCGTGGTTCCGGGCAGAGACCACCACCACCGGCAGATTGGACCACTTGCGCACGGACTTCAGCACCTCCATGCCGTCCATATCCGGCAGGCCAAGGTCCAGGATAATGAGATCCGGGCAATGAGAGGAGATCATGGTCAGCGCCTCCTCCCCGGTACGCACCACCATGGTATCGAAGCCGCTGGCCTGCAGGATCATGGAAATAAAGTTGCTGATGCTCTGCTCGTCCTCCACAACGAGGACCTTGTCCTTGATTTTCATATGCTTCCTCCTTATTCATCAATAGGCAGAGTGATGTGGAACAGCGCTCCGCCTTCCTTTCGGTTTTCCGCGTTGATGGTGCCGCCGTGAGCCGCCACGATGGTGCGGCACACCGACAGTCCGATGCCCATATCCCGTCGGGCGTCCTCGCGGCCCTCCTCCGGGTGGAGCGTCCCGTCAAACAGGTGGCCCAGGCGGCTCCGGGCGATGCCCACGCCGTTGTCCGCCACCTCCAGCACAGCCTCGCTCCCCCGCCGGGTCAGGCGGAGGTCGATCTGCGTCACCGTTTCCCCGTGGCGGGCGGCGTTTTCCATGAGGTTGAACAGTACCTGCTGCATCAGCAGCGGGTCCATGGGCACCAGCAGTGCCTCCTCCGGCAGGTGTACCTGCACCGGGATGCCCTTGTAGTACCGTCGGAACTTGGACACGGCGCCCTCCATAACCTCCTCCATCAGCTCCGGCGTCTTTTTTACGCTGGCATTTTCCCCGTCGATGCGGGTGATGGAGAGCAGGTTTTCCGTGATGCGCATGAGCCACTTGGCTTCGTCGTTCACCGACCGCAGCAGCTCCCGCCGCTGCTGGGAAGTCAGGCTTCCGTCCTGCTCCAGAAGCACGTCTGTAGCCCCCACGATGCCCGTGAGCGGTGTGCGGATATCATGGCTCATGCCCCGCAAAAGATTTCCGCGCATTTTCTCCCGCTGCATCTGCCTCTGCGTGACCTCCACCTGCTTGGCCCGGCTGGCCAGGGCGCCGGCCAGGATGGAAATGGTCATCATCACCAGGAAGGTCAGCGGAAAGCCCGCCAGGGTGAAGCTGATATGCCAATAGGGCTCAGTAAATATGTAGTCCACGCTGAATACGCCCAACACTGCACAGAGGATACTGAACAGGTATCCATCCGTCAGCACCGCCGTGAGGAACACATCCGTCAGAAACAGCATAGCCACATAGCTGGTATCCCCGGTCTCGTCCAGGGAGCGCAGCAGCATACAGGCCACCACCGTAACAATATACAGGCTGGCGGAGATGATGAAATCCTTGGGCGTATAAATGAGGTTGCTTCCTTTGGCGGGCAGATGGGTCTGTTTCCTCCACTGCTCGGGCCACGGGATGCGAATCTTCTTTTTCATAATACCCTCCTATATGGAATCCAGTATACCATATCTCGCCGTTAAAAAATCGTCAAAAAATCGTTAAGACAGTCTCCGGCAATCCCCTCTTGACAGGGAATGCCGTCCTTGCTATTATACATATAGAATAGCATATAGTGCAATGAGAATTTGAGTCATGCAAAAGGACGCGCAGATTTTCTGCGTGCTGTTTTGCATGGCTTTTTTGTTTGGAAAGGGAGTGCATTGAAAAATGATCTATGATGCCATTGTCATCGGCGGCGGTGCCGTGGGCTGCGCCGTGGCCCGTGAGCTGAGCCGGTATGACCTGCGTCTGGCCCTGTGTGAAAAGGGGGAGGATGTGTGCGTGGGCACCAGCAAGGCCAACTCCGCCATCGTCCATGCGGGCTTTGACGCCGTGCCGGGGACGAAAAAGGCGCATTTCAACGTGGCCGGCAGCCGCATGATGGAGCGCCTAAGCCAAGAGCTGGACTTCCCCTATAAGCGCAACGGCGCCCTGGTGCTGTGCTTTAACGAGAAGGACCTGCCCCACCTAAAGGAGCTGCTGGACCGGGGCGAAACGAACGGCGTGGAGGGCCTGCGCATTGTGCGCGGAGCGGAGCTGCACGCCCTGGAGCCGGCCCTATCCCCGGAGGCGGTGGCGGCCCTGTACGCCCCCACCAGCGCCATCCTCTGTCCCTTCGGCATGACCATCGCCCTGGCGGAAAACGCCGCTCAGAACGGGGTGGAGTTTTTCATGGACAGCCCTGTGACGGAGATCCGCCGCCGGGACAGTCTGTATGAGATCACCGCCGGGGAAAGAATTCTTCAGGCCCGCACGGTGGTGAATGCAGCCGGGGTATACAGCGACACCCTGCACAACATGGTCTGTGAGCATAAGCTCTCCATCGTTCCCCGCAGCGGTGAATACTGCCTGCTGGATAAAAAGGACGGCCACCTGGTGGAGCGGACGGTGTTCCAGCTGCCGGGCAAATTCGGCAAGGGCGTGCTGGTGACGCCCACGGTACACGGGAACCTCCTCATCGGCCCCACCGCTGTGGACCGGGAGGACAAAGATGCCACCAACACCACCTCGGGCGGCCTGGCCTACGCCACCAAGATGGCGGGGCGCAGCGTGCCGAACCTCCCCATGCGGGACACCATCACCAGCTTCTGCGGTCTCCGGGCCCACCTGGAGGGGGATGCGGACGATTTTATCATCGGTGAGAGTGCCGACGGCTTCTTCGATGCCGTGGGCATCGAGTCCCCGGGTCTGTCCTCCGCTCCGGCCATCGGACAGTATTTGGCCCAGTGCATCGCCCAAAAGCTGGACGCCACGGAGAAGCTGACCTTTGCGGCAAGCCGCCGGGACATCCCCCATCTGCGTGAGCTGCCCCTGGAGCAGCGCCAGGCTCTGGTGCAGGAGAATGCCGCTTACGGCAACATCATCTGCCGCTGCGAGCAGATCAGCGAAGGGGAGATCGTGGATGCCATCCACCGTGTGCCCGGTGCCCGGTCATTGGACGGGGTGAAGCGCCGGGTCCGGGCGGGCATGGGCCGCTGCCAGGGTGGGTTCTGCGCCCCGCGGGTCATGGAAATTCTCAGTCGGGAACTGGGGATCCCCCAGACGGAACTGACGAAATCCGGCGGAAGCAGTAAGCTCCTCGTCGGCTATACCAAGGAGGTGCAGGCATGAAACAGGTACAGCTTGCCATCATCGGCGGAGGCCCTGCGGGCCTGGCCGCCGCTATTGCCGCCCGGGAAAAGGGCGTGGAGGACATCCTCATTATCGAGCGGGACAAGGAGCTGGGGGGTATCCTCAACCAGTGCATCCACGCAGGCTTCGGCCTGCACACCTTCGGCCAGGAGCTGACGGGCCCCGAGTACGCCGGGCGGTTCATCAGCCGGGTGCGGGAGCTGCGAATTCCCTATCTGCTGCGCACCATGGTGCTGGATCTTTCCCGGGATCGGGTGCTTACCGTCACCGGGCCGGAAACGGGACTCATTCAGATACAAGCACAGGCGGTGATTCTGGCCATGGGCTGCCGGGAGCGGCCCCGGGGCGCCCTGAACATCCCCGGCTATCGCCCGGCGGGCATCTACTCCGCCGGAACCGCCCAGCGCCTGGTGAATATGGAGGGCTTTATGCCCGGGAGAAATGTGGTGATTCTCGGAAGCGGCGACATCGGGCTTATCATGGCCCGGCGCATGACCCTGGAGGGGGCCAAGGTCCACGCGGTGGCGGAGGTCCTGCCCTACTCCGGCGGCTTAAAGCGCAACATCGTTCAGTGCCTGGAGGATTTTGACATTCCCCTGTACCTCTCCACCACCGTGGTGGACATCCATGGCCGGGAGCGGCTGGATGCCGTGACCCTGGCCCAGGTGGATGAAACCCGCAAACCCATCCCCGGCACGGAGCGGCGCATCCCCTGTGACACGCTGCTGCTGTCCGTGGGATTGCTGCCGGAAAACGAGCTGTCCTCCGCCGCCGGGGTGCGTCTCAGCGGCGTCACCGGCGGACCGGAGGTGACGGACCGGCTGGCCACCTCCCTCCCCGGGGTGTTCGCCTGCGGCAACGTACTCCATGTCCACGACCTGGTGGACTTTGTGAGTCAGGAGGCCCAAAGGGCCGGAGAAAACGCCGCCCTATACCTGCAGGGTGCCCGGGCGGGCAGCCGCTCCGTGCGCCTGAAGGGCAAAAACGGCGTGCGCTACACCGTGCCCCAGTCCATCGACCCGGAGCACATGGACGAGACCGTTACCGTCCGCTTCCGGGTGGCGCAGCCCTATCGGGATGCCGCTCTGTGCGCCTACGCCGACGGCACGCTCCTGCGGCGCATCCCCAAGCGCATCCTCACTCCCGGCGAAATGGAGCAGTTCCCCCTGCGCAAGGCGGAGCTGCCCGCAGGCTGCGAAACCATTACCTTTACCGTAGAGGAGGTGGCAAAATGACCCAGCGTCAACTGACCTGCATCGGCTGCCCCATGGGCTGCCAGCTTACCGCCACTATCGAAAACGGCGTGGTCACCGCCGTCACCGGCAACACCTGTAAGCGGGGCGATAGCTACGCCCGGAAGGAGTGCGTGGCCCCGGCCCGCACCGTCACCGGCACCGTCCGCTGCACAGGCGGCTCGGCTCCTGTAGTGTCCGTCCGCACAGAGGGTGAAGTTCCCAAGGAAAAGGTTTTCGACGTGGCCCACGCGCTGAACACCGCCCTGGCCCACCTGCCCATTGCCGCCGGGGATGTGGTGATCCCCGACGTGTGCGGCACCGGCGTTAACGTGGTGGCCACCAAGAGTGCGAAATAAGTTTTATGCTATTATATACTATGTAAGTTTTATACTGTTATATATATTGTAAATATCCTCCTGCCCGTGGTATGATAGGCAGGAGGATAAATTCATTTGGCGAAAAAATCTGTCATTGCGAAGCCAGTGCGCACACTGGCTGTGGCAATCCGTTCTCCCCGGCCTTATGCAAAAGAGCATTACGGATTCCCACGGTCGCTTCGCTCCCTCGGAATGACAAGGATTATTTTTCCCCACGCGCATGTCGCGGTGAAAAATGCTTTTAATTTTTGCCGCCTGCGGGCGGCAAGCTCTGCGGGGCTTTTTTCTCTATTCCATTCCACAAAAGGAGGGATTCCTATGCGTCACAGGTTCATTGACCTTTTGGAGCAGTCCCCGGTGATCCCGGCGGTGAAGGCCGAAGCTGCCCTCCCCTGCGCACTGGCCTGCGAGAGCCGGGTGCTGTTTCTCCTGGGCGGCGACCTGCTGACCATCCGCCGCTGGATCTCTATGGTCCACGAGGCGGGCAAGCTGGCGGTGGTGCATATCGACCTGGTGGGCGGCCTGGCCCCCAGGGAGGTGGCCGTGGATTGGCTGCAGCAGCAGGGGGCCGACGGCATCATCTCCACCCGGCCCCACCTGATCCGCCGGGGCCGGGAGCTGGGAATGCTCACGGTGCTGCGAGTGTTCGCCATCGACTCCAAGGCCGTGGGGAACCTGCAGAAGGAGACGGAAATGGTCACCCCGGATGTCATCGAGATCCTCCCGGGTACCCTGCCTAAAATCATTGAAAAGCTGTCCGGCAAGCTCCCGGTGCCCCTTATCGCCGGAGGGCTGATGACGGACAAGAGCGACATTGTGTCCGCCCTGCAGGCAGGGGCTCTGTGTGCCTCCACCTCAGAGGAGGCCCTGTGGGAGGTATGACGCCATGAAGAAGATCTGGTCCTATTTGGCTATCCCCGCCGCGGCCTTGGCGGTACTCACCGGGTCCATCGCCTGGGTGCTGCTGCTGCGCCCGTTTTACTATGTGCAGATCGGCCCCTTGGGCGTGTGCGATGCCAGCGGTCTCACCGCCGCCCAGGCCCGGGCCGCCTACAACGATGTGATGGATTACTGTCTGGGCCTGCGGCCGGATTTTGCCGCCGGGGTGCTGCCCTTTTCGGCGGAGGGCGCCAGCCACTTTGCGGACGTGCGGGTGCTGTTGATTTTGGACCTGGCCGTGCTGGCTGTGACACTTCTCTTCCTCCTGGGACTTTGGATCGCCTGCCGCCGCCGGCGCACGGCGCTCCCCCGCCTGGCCGGACGGACCCCGGGCTTTTGGGCCGCCTGCGGATTGGCCGGTGGTATTTTGATCGTGGCCGCCCTGGCCGCCACGGACTTTGGCCGGGCCTTTACCGTCTTCCACGGCGTCTTTTTCCCGGGAAAGGAAAACTGGCTCTTTGACCCGGCCACGGACCCGGTGATCCTGCTGCTGCCGGAGGAATTCTTCCGCAACTGCGCCATCGCCATTGCCGCTTCCCTGCTGCTTTTATGCCTGGTGCTGGCGCTGACCGGGCGAAAGCAAAAAAAATAAAGCGCTTCCTGCGGCGCTTTACAAAAAAAATACCCACGCCTCTGCGTGGTGTTCTCTTTTGGGATCGGACTTACCGCTCGCTGGGCTGCCAATCGCAGTCTGCAAAGATCATGTCGTCCAGATCACCCAGGATCCAGTTGTTCATCATACTGTATCACGCTCCTTTCTTCTCTTGTTTTCCAAGACGCAGTATAGCACAGCCCCAAAGCAAATGCAAGTGTTTTTTCGGGAGTTTACACAAGTTTAACATTTATTATTTGTCACTTTTTACAAAGACCGAGGTTTTATAGATGAAGGAATTTCCGGCGGGAAAATTTGATATAGCCGTCATTGGCGCGGGCCACGCAGGCATCGAGGCGGCCCTGGCAGCGGCCCGGATGGGCCTGGAGACCATTATTTTCACCATCAACCTGGACGCTGTGGGCAACATGCCCTGCAACCCGGCCATCGGCGGCACCGGCAAGGGCCACCTGGTCCGGGAGCTGGATGCCCTGGGCGGCGAGATGGGCCGGGCCGCAGACCGGGCCTGCATCCAGTATCGGATGCTCAACCGGGGCAAGGGCCCGGCGGTCCACTCCCTCCGGGCCCAAGCCGACCGGCGCAAGTACCAGCAGGTGATGAAGCACACCCTGGAAAAGCAAGACCATCTCACTGTGCGTCAAGGCGAGATCGTGGACCTGCGCACAGAAAACGGCCGGGTCCGGCAGGTGGTGCTGCGCACCGGGGCCGTGTATGAGGTCCGGGCGGCCATTCTCTGCACCGGGACCTATCTGCAGGGCCGCACCATCGTTGGAGAGTGCATCGAGGACTCAGGCCCCGACGGGATGCACGCCGCCGGGCCGCTGACGGAGGCTCTCAAGCGGGAGGGGCTGCCCCTGCGCCGCTTTAAGACCGGCACACCGCCCCGGGTCAACGCCCGGAGCATCGACTTTTCCAAAATGGAGGTGCAGCGGGGGGACGAAGATCCCCTGCCCTTCAGCTTTTCCACGGAGCATGTAAGCGAAAACCGGGCCGTGTGCTGGCTCACCTACACCACGGAGGAAACCCACCGGATCATCCTGGAAAACCTGGACCGCAGCCCCATTTATTCCGGGGTCATTGAGGGAGTGGGGCCCCGGTACTGCCCGTCCATCGAGACGAAGATCGTCCGTTTCCGGGATAAGCCCCGGCACCAGCTGTTCATCGAGCCCATGGGGCTGGACACGGAGGAAATGTATATCCAGGGCTTCTCCTCCTCCATGCCGGAGGAGGTGCAGCTAAAAATGCTGCACTCGGTGCCGGGCCTGGAGCGCGCGGTGATGATGCGCCCGGCCTACGCCATCGAGTACGACTGCATCGACCCCCTGGCCCTGCGGCCCACCCTGGAGGTAAAGAGCGTAGAGGGTCTCTACGGCGCGGGGCAGTTCAACGGCTCCTCCGGCTATGAGGAGGCGGCGGTGCAGGGCTTCGTGGCCGGGGTCAACGCGGCGCTGAAGCTGCTGGGGCGGGAGCCTATGATCCTAAAGCGCAGCGAAAGCTACATCGGCACCCTCATCGACGACCTGGTGACCAAGGGGACGGAGGAGCCCTACCGCATGATGACCAGCCGCTCCGAGTACCGTCTCCTGCTGCGCCAGGACAATGCCGACAAGCGCCTGACTCCCATCGGCTACAGGCTGGGCCTGGTGCCCCGGGAGCGGATGCGGGCGGTGGCGGAAAAATACGCCGCCGTGGACGCGGAGATCCGCCGTCTGGAGCACACGGGCATCCCCGGCAGCGAGGGCTTAAACCGCCTGCTGACGGAGCGGGGCTCCGCAGCGGTGGCGGATGGGGCCAGGCTCATTGACCTGCTGCGCCGGCCCCAAATGACCTACGACGAGCTGATGACCTTTGACCCCCACGCACCGGCGCTTCCCAAGGCCGTGCGGGAGCAGGTGGAAATTTCCGTGAAATACGAGGGCTACATCCGCCGCCAGCTGAGCCAGGTGGAGGAATTTGAAAAGCTGGAGCAGCACACCCTGCCTGCGGACATGGACTATTCATCCATCCAGGGGCTGCGCCTGGAGGCCCGGGAAAAGCTGAATGCCGTGCGGCCGCTGAATTTGGGCCAGGCCAGCCGCATTTCCGGCGTCTCCCCGGCGGACATGGGGGCGCTGATGATCTATTTGGAGAAAAGAGGCAGCAAAAATGAACGTAATTGAACTGACACACACCATCCGGAGCGATATGCCCGTTTATCCCGGCACGGAGCAGCCTGTTCTCACCACCGCCTGCACCATCCGGGACGCAGGCTACCGAGAGACCATTTTGCATATGTATTCCCACACCGGCACTCACATGGATGCTCCGGCCCACATGATAGACGGTGGCCGGACCCTGGACGATTTCCCGGCGGAGACCTTCGTGGGCCCCGGCTTTGTGCTGGATTGCCGGGGGCTGACAGAAATTCCCCTGTCCCTGCTCCGGGCCCACGAGAGTGAGATCCGGCAGGCGGATTTCCTGCTGTTCTGCACCGGATGGGATAAGCGCTGGGGCCGGGCGGATTACTACGAGGCTTTTCCCTGCCTGACGCCGGAGGCGGCGGCCTTTGTGGCGGGGCTCCCCCTCAAGGGTATAGGCGAGGACTGCATCTCCATCGACCCCTGCGACAGCATAGATTTTCCCAATCACATAAAGCTCCTGAGCGCGGGCCTGGCGAACACGGAGAACCTGAAGGATTTAGACCGGCTGCTGGGCAAAAAGTTCACCTTCGCTTCCCTGCCGCTGAAATTTGAAAACGCCGACGGCTGCTCCTGCCGCGCCGTGGCTATGGTGGAGTGATGGCAGAAAAATCAAGGCCTCCGGCTGCGCCGGAGGCCTTGATTTTAAATTACACTTCTATATTCCCCTGAAACTGCTCCAGCCGCACCCTGTACGCCTGGCGCACTTCCGTCTCAAAGGCCAGGGGTGCATCCTTGGCGCCCAGATCGTCCAAAAGCCACCGGGTAAAATCCGGATTCAGCACCAGCAGCGGCCCCAGCAGATAGGTGCCCAGCACGCCGCCGGAGCGGATTCCCTCCACCGCTGCGCTCTCGCTGCGGCCCAGGCCCTTTTCCACCGTGAACAGCGGCGGCAGCGAACTCTCCATATGGCTGAAGCGGCTGGTGTAGCCCACGATCTTCGTGCCCTCAAAGCCGCCCAAAAACAGAGAATTGGCCCGCTTGGGCAGGATGCGCCGGGCTGTCAGGTCCAGCAGGCCCAGGCCCGGGATGGTCTTTTCCCCGTCGTGGATGGTCTTGCCGAACACCTCCATGGCGTTGCCTGTAAGAAGGAAATGCGTTCCCCCGGCTATCAGCGCCGCCAGCCGCTCCCGGTAGGGTGTCAGCGCCCCGATAATACGCTCCTGGCTGCGCTCCGTCATGGAACACATATAGATCAAATCCACCTCATGCTGCACGAACCAAGGCTCGTCCCCCATATACGTCTGGCGGGTATCCGCCGGCAGGCACCGGCGCAGGTAGTCCATGTTGCCCCGGTCGCCGTAGAGATTGCACAGCTCGGGATACAGAAATTCTATGGTCATAGCGCACCCTCCAATACCTTGCGGATCTTCTCCAGGGCCGTCACCGAGCGGCTGTAGCTGGACATATCGTGGAGCAGATACACGCTCTCCAGGTCCTTACAGTGCAGCCGCTCGATGGCCGCCAGCTCGTCCGGCATGCACACCAGCTTCTCCCGGGGCACCCCCGCCAGCAGCAGGCGCACCTGATGGTCATAGCAGCGCACGCCGGCGGCTAAAATTTGCACGATATTTTCATCGTTCAAAAACTCGTAGTCCGTGTCATAGATCCATCCGATGCGCTCGGAGGACTTGCTCTCGTCCAGGTCGTCCAGGGCCAGGATCACCGCCTTTTTCCCGGGCTTTTTGCGGATGTAGTCAAAGACCATGGACACCGGCAGGGAGTTATTGCTCTTGGCCATCATGCTCACCACGGCCACGCCCCTCACCCGGATCTGGTCCAGCCGGGTCTTAGTGAGGGGGGTAGCCTTCAGGGCGGCGCATATCTCATCCATAGATAGTCCCATTTCACTGAGTACCGCCACAGCGGCCAGTTCGTTATAAATATTGAATACGCTGTCATGGAGCATGGGCAGTGTATATGTCTCCTCCCCATGCCGCAGGGTCAGGCAGCGACGCTCCATGTCCAGCTCCTCCGCCAGCCAGTCCGCCGCCGGGGAGGCGAAGCCGCACTTTCCGCAGTGGACATGGCCCACATGGGCATAGCGCACATAGTCATACTGCAGGGCCGCGCCGCAGCGGGGGCAAACGGGGCAGTCGTTGACCCGGTTGGGCGGGGTCGTGCCCTCCCCCTCCTGACGGGCGATGGCGTAATACACCCGGGGATTTTTCGGCAGCAGCAGGGACGAACACAGCTCGTCGGCATTGAGGATCAGCTTGGCATGGGGACAATCGATCTGCGCCAGCTTCCCGGCCACATACTCCGGGTGGGCATTGCGCTGCAGGGAGTCCCGCAGCACGTTGGTGAGGACGATATAGTCGCTGCGCACCTTGGGGCAGACGATGCGGGCATAGTGCTCATCCACCTCCAGCACCACAGCGTCCACCCGGCAGCGATTGGAGAGGGTCACGGAGCAGGTCATGGCCGTGGCAATGCCGAACTCGGTGTTGCTGCCAATGCGGTTGTTGGCCACGGTGCGCCCGGTGGATGTGAGCAGGTCACCGAGGAGGTTGGCGGTGGTGGTCTTGCCGTCGGTGCCGGTGACGCAGATGACGGTTTTCGCCTTGCGGATGTGGCGCAGATAGTCCGGGCACAGCTTCACGGCAAACCAGCCCGGCAGATACGACGCCTGGCGGCCCAGCAGGCGCATCCCGTGGTACATGCACTTGCAGACCGCCATGGCAAACAGGAAACGAAGATTCATAGCTTTACATACCTCGCATATAAAATCATACGGTTATTTTACTCACTTTCCCCGGCGCTGTCAACTTGCGGAAAAGGACAAAAAATAGCCGGAAACGGGTTTACAGTTTGCCAAAGATGCGGTAAAATAAGTATTTGTAAAATTATGCCATACAGAAAAGAAAGGGGTGGGCGCAGCTTGCAAGACAGACAAATCAAAATCGGCGCAGTTCTGTCCTACCTGTCCATGGGTCTGAGCACCGTCATTTCCCTGGTGTATACGCCCATTATGATCCAGCGGCTGGGCGACAGCGAGTTCGGTGTTTATCAGACCGTCCTGCCCATTATCTCCTATTTGAACCTCCTGAGCTTCGGCCTGGGCAGCGCCTACATCCGCTATTATTCCCGGGCCAAGTCTGCAGACGACAAGCCCGGCATGGCCAAGCTCAACGGCATGTTTTTCACCACCTATGTGGTGCTGGGCGCTCTGGTGCTGGCCATCGGCTTTCTGCTGGCAGGCCACGGGGAGATTATTTTCGGCAAGAAGCTGACGGCGGAGGAGATCGCTCTGGGTGAAAAGCTCCTGCGTATCATGACCGTCAACGCCGCCTTGTCCTTCCCCATCAGCGTCTTTGAGTCACATGTGACCATCAATGAGGAGTACATCTTCCAAAAGGTGGTGGCCCTGGGCCGGCAGGTACTCAATCCTCTCATTATGATCCCCCTGCTGATTTTGGGCTACCGCAGCGTCACGCTGACGGTGCTGGCGCTGATCTTCACGGTGGTCAGCGGTCTGCTGAATGTCATTTTCTGCCTGACAAAGCTGAGGATGCCCTTCTCCTTCCGCCACTATGACTTCAAGCTTATGCGGGAAATGGTGGGCTTCACCACCTTTGTATTCATCGGCATCGTGGTGGATAATCTCAACTGGAGCATCGACCGGCTGCTGCTGGCCTGGATCCACGGCACCACCGCCGTGACCGTCTACACCGTGGCGGCCCAGCTGAATGTATACTATCAATCCTTTGCCACGGCCATTTCCAATCTCCTCATCCCCCGGGTCAACCGCATTGTCGCAGAAAACCAGCCCATTTGGGAGCTGGATAAGCTCTTCATCCGGGTGGGGCGGCTGCAGTTTATCCTGCTGGGCGGCATCTTTTGGGGCTTCGTGGCGGTGGGCCGGACCTTTGTAGTGCTGTGGGGCGGCGATGCCAAGTTTGAGGTGGACTATGCCGTGACGCTGCTGCTGTTTGGGGCCACCCTTTGGGCCAACATTCAGATGCTGGGGTATGAAATTCTCCGGGCTAAGAATATGCACCGGTTCAGCTCCCTGGTGTACCTCATCATCGCCCTGGCCAACATCGTCCTCAGCATCCCCCTGTGCATGGAATGGGGCGTCCTTGGCGCAGCCATCGGCACGGCCATCGCCACCGGTGCGGGCATGCTCATTATGAACCGCTACTATCGCCGCCGGGTGGGGCTGGACATCCCCCGGTTCTGGCTGCGCATCCGGCATCTGGTCCCGGCTATGATCGTTCCGGGCATCGCGGCTATTCTGATGGCCATATTCCTGCGGCCCGCCGGCTATGGGCAGATTGCGCTGATCCTGTGCGTGTTCGTAGCTCTGTACGGCGCCAGCATGTGGCTGTTCGGCCTGGACCGGTTTGAGCGGGATCTGTTCTCCGGTCCGGTGAAAAATATCCTCCGCCGCTTTGACCGGTGAAGATCCAAACAAACCGAATAAGAAGCAAAGGTGCGGCCCGGATGGGCCGCGCTTTTTTGTCCCGCCGCGCCCTGCACCCGCGGCAGGACACATGGGCCCTGCCCTACAAACTCTTTCGTATTTATCCGTAGGGCGGCGTGCCCTCACGCCGCTGAGATAGTGCCGAGGTCAACAGGCGGCGGGGTGTGGTCACCCCGCCCTGCAACGCATTGCCCCCAAAAAACGCAAAAAAAAGGGACACGCCGGAGCGTGTCCCTTTTTGTATACGCTATGGGCAGGCCAGGAGGCTTACTTGTCGTACATCTCGATGAGCTTGAGCAGATGCTCGTAACGGGCCTTGGCCTCCTCCTCGTTGCGCTGGAAGAGTACACCGGCACGGTCCGGGAACTCGCGGGTCAGGCGGGAGTAGCGGGCCTCGTTCATCAGGAACTCCTGATAGCCGCCGGCAGGTGCCTTGGAATCCATGGAGAAGCGCTGGCCGGCCGGTGCGGCGGGATTGAAGCGGAACAGGTTCCAGTAGCCGCACTCCACGGCCTTCTTCATTTCCTTCTGGCAGTTCATCATGCCGCCCTTGATGGAGTGCATCTCGCAGGGGCTGTAGCCGATGATGAGGGACGGGCCGTGATAAGCCTCGGCCTCGGTGATGGCCTTAATGGTCTGGGCGGGGTTAGCACCCATGGCCACCTGGGCCACATACACATAGCCGTACTGCATGGCGATCTCGGCAAGGCTCTTCTTCTTCACTTCCTTGCCGGCTGCGGCAAACTGGCAGACCTGGCCGATGTTGGAGGCCTTGGAGGCCTGTCCGCCGGTGTTGGAATAGACCTCGGTATCGAAGACGAAGATGTTCACATCCTGCTTGGAGGCGATGACGTGATCCAATCCACCGTAGCCGATGTCGTAGGCCCAGCCATCGCCACCGAAGATCCACATGGACTTCTTGGCCAGATACTCCTTCTTGCTCAGCAGGTCGGCCGCGATGGTGCAGGCCTCGCAGTCGCAGAACAGGGCGCCCTTAGCCTTCAGCTCGGCAGCGTGGGCAGCAAACTGAGGATTGGCGGCCAGCTCCTCCACGGTGCAGATGCTCTCCTCCAGGGCCTTGACGAAGGCCTTGGCGGGCTCTGCGTTGGCGGTGCCGTCATCCATGGTGTCCAGCCAAGCCTGGGCGGCAGCCTTCAGCTCGGGACGGGCCCACTCAATGTTCACCAGCCGGCGGGTCTCGGCGGCCAGGTCCTCACGGATCTTGTTCTGGCCAACGAACATGCCCAGGCCGTGCTCGGCGTTATCCTCAAAGAGGGAGTTGCACCATGCGGGGCCGTGGCCCTCCTTGTTGGTGCAGTAGGGAGAGGTAGCTGCGGGACCGCCCCAGATGGAGGAGCAGCCGGTGGCGTTGGAGATATACATATGGTCGCCGAATATCTGGGTCACGAGACGGGCATAGCTGGTCTCGGCGCAGCCGGCGCAGGAGCCGGAGAACTCCAGCATGGGCTGCTTGAACTGGCTGCCCTTGACGGTGTTGTCCTGCATATCCTTCTTCTCGGAGACCTTGTCCATGCAGTAGTCGAACACATCCTGCTGGGGCAGCTCGCCCTCCTGGGCCACCATGGACAGCGCGTTCACGGGGCAGGCGCCGATGCAGACGCCGCAGCCCATGCAGTCCAGAGGACTGATGGCCATGGTGAACTGATAGGTGCCCTTGCCCTTGCCGGCCTTGACGTCCACGATCTTGGCGGCCTCGGGAGCATTCTTGGCCTCCTCGGCGGTCAGAGCGAAGGGACGGATGGTGGCGTGGGGGCAGACATAGGCGCACTGGTTGCACTGGATGCACTTGGTGCTGTCCCAGGTGGGGACGGACACGGCCACGCCGCGCTTTTCATAGGCGGAGGCGCCCAGCTCGAACTGGCCGTCCACATGGTCCACGAAGGCGGAAACGGGCAGGCTGTCGCCGTCCATCTTGCCCACGGGCTCCAGGATCTCCTTCACCATCTTCACAAGCTCGGGCTTACCCTCCAGGGTCTTGTGCTCGGGCTCGTCCACAGCATTGGCCCAATCGGCGGGGACATCGATCTTCTTGAAGGCGGTGGCGCCCAGGTCGATGGCCTTGTAGTTCATATCCACCACGTCCTGACCCTTCTTCAGGTAGGAAGCCTTGGCCTTCTCCTTCATGTAGCGGATGGCATCCTCCTGGGGCATGACCTTGGCCAGGGTGAAGAAGGCGGACTGGAGAATGGTGTTGTTGCGCTTGCCCATGCCGATCTCGATGGCCAGGTCAATGGCGTCGATGGTGTAGAGCTGGATGTTGTTCTTGGCGATATAGCGCTTGGCGTCGGCCTTCAGGTGGTGGCTCAGTTCCTCCAGATCCCACTGGCAGTTGATCATGAACACGCCGCCGGGCTTTACGTCGTTGACCATCTTGAAGCCCTTGGTGATATAGCTGGGGTTGTGGCAGGCCACAAAGTCGGCCTTATTGATATAATAAGGAGAACGGATGGGCTTATCACCGAAGCGCAGATGGCTGATGGTGACGCCGCCGGTCTTCTTGGAGTCGTACTGGAAGTAGGCCTGCACGTACTTGTCGGTGTGGTCGCCGATGATCTTGATGGAGTTCTTGTTGGCGCCCACGGTGCCGTCGCCGCCCAGGCCCCAGAACTTGCACTCGATGGTGCCGGGAGCTGCGGTGTTGGGGCAATCCTCGTCCTCGGGCAGGGAGAGGTTCGTCACATCGTCCACGATGCCGATGGTGAACTGGCGCTTCATCTCGTCCTTCTTCAGCTCGTTATACACGGCGAACACGGAGGCGGGAGGCGTATCCTTGCTGCCCAGGCCGTAACGGCCGCCGATGACCTTCACATCGTTCCAGCCGGCGTTGGCAAGAGCCGTGACCACATCCTGGTACAGAGGCTCGCCCATGGCGCCGGGCTCCTTGGTGCGGTCCAGCACGGCGATCTTCTGCACGGAAGCGGGGAAGGCCTCCAGCAGCTTCTCGGGGGCGAAGGGGCGATACAGACGTACCTTTACCAGGCCCACCTTCTCGCCGTGGGCGTTCAGGTAATCGATGACCTCCTCGGCCACGTCGCAGATAGAGCCCATGGCTACGATGACGCGATCCGCCTCGGGATGGCCATAGTAGTTGAACAGCTTATAGTCAGTGCCCAGCTTGGCATTGATCTTGTCCATATACTTCTCCACCACGGCGGGCAGCTCTGCATAGTACTTGTTGCAGGCCTCCCGGTGCTGGAAGAAGATGTCGCCGTTTTCATGGCTGCCGCGCATATGGGGATGCTCGGGGTTCAGGGCGTGGCGGCGGAACTCGGCCACGGCGTCCATGTCGCACATGTCCTTCAGGTCCTCATAATCCCACACGGCGATCTTCTGGATCTCGTGGCTGGTACGGAAGCCGTCAAAGAAGTTGATGAACGGCACCTTGCCGGAAAGGGCAGCCAGATGGGCCACAGGAGACAGGTCCATGACCTCCTGAACATTGCCCTCGCACAGCATGGCAAAGCCGGTCTGGCGGCAGGCCATGACGTCACTGTGGTCGCCGAAGATGTTCAGCGCCTGGGTGGACACGGTACGGGCGGACACATGGAACACGGCGGGCAGCTGCTCGGCCGCGATCTTATACATGTTGGGGATCATCAGCAGCAGGCCCTGAGAGGCGGTGTAGGTGGTGGTCAGAGCGCCGGAGCCGAGAGAGCCGTGAACGGCGCCGGCCGCGCCGGCCTCAGACTGCATCTCCACCACCTTGACCTGGGTGCCGAAGATGTTCTTCAGGCCGTTGGCGGACCACTGGTCCACAAAGTCGGCCATGGGGGACGACGGGGTGATGGGGTAGATGGCCGCTACTTCCGAGAATGCATAGGATACATGCGCGGCGGCGTTGTTGCCATCCATGGACTTCATTTTTCTTACCATGTTGTTTACTCCTTCCTTTTATTCATCCGTTTTACCGGGTTTTCTTGCAGGAATCTTTCGTATTGTTCATAGTAGCACAAATCCGCAGAGATGTAAACGCCATTTTTGTATCTTTCGCCGCAACAATACTTTTTCATTGTCATGCACAAAAATTCTCATGTCGGTTACCGACTTTTTAAATAATTTTGTTTCACGCGGCGCGATTTTGTGGTAAAATGAGGATGATTTGGTAAGAAGGAGGTGGGCTGTATGGTCGTGACCGTGCGTTCTTTGGGTTTGGGCGGCATCAACGGATACGAGGTCAGCGTGGAGTGCTTTCTCTCCGGTGGTCTGCCCGCCTTTGACATTGTGGGTCTGCCGGACGCGGCAGTAAAGGAGGCCCGGGAGCGGGTCCGGGCGGCGGTGAAAAACTGCGGCGCCAAGTACCCTGTCAGCCGCATCACCGTGAACCTGGCCCCGGCGGGCCGGCGCAAGGAGGGCACCGTGTATGACCTGCCCATCCTGCTGGGCATCCTGGCGGCATCGGAGGAGGTCCCGCCGCTGCCGGCGGACGCTGCCTTTATAGGCGAGCTGAGCCTTACCGGACGGCTGCGGCCCATCAGCGGCGTGCTGCCCATGGCCATGGCGGCGGCCCGGGCCGGGATCCGGCAGCTCTATGTGCCGGCGGAGAACGCGGCGGAGGCCACCCTGGCCGAGGGCGTAACGGTATACGGCGTGGAAAATGTGGAGCAGCTGGCGGCCCATCTGCGGGGGCAGGCGCCCCTCTCCCCCGCTCCCATCTGGAAGCCGGAGAGCGCCGGGCCGGTAAACGGGCCGGACTTTGCCGACGTTATGGGCCAGGAAAACGTGAAGCGGGCCCTGGAAATTGCCGCCGCAGGCGGCCACAACATTCTGCTCATCGGGTCCCCGGGGTCTGGCAAGTCCATGCTGGCAAGGCGGCTGCCCTCCATCCTGCCGGACATGACCCGGACGGAGAGCCTGCAGACTACGGAAATTTACTCCGTGGCGGGCCTTACGGAGGCCCGGCATCCGCTCGTCACCCGCAGGCCATTCCGCAGCCCCCACCACACGGCCTCGGCGGTGTCTCTCACCGGCGGCGGCGCGGTGCCCAGACCCGGGGAGATCTCCCTGGCCCACAACGGCGTGCTGTTTTTGGACGAGCTGCCGGAGTTTGACAAGGCCGCCATGGAGACCCTGCGCCAGCCCCTGGAGGACGGCGTGGTGACCATCACCCGGGCCTCAGGCTCCCTGACCCTGCCCAGCCGTTTTATGCTGGTGTGCGCCATGAATCCCTGCCGGTGCGGCTGGTACGGCCATCCCGACCACCGATGCACCTGCACGGAGCGGCAGGTGGAGAGCTACATGCGCCGCATCTCCGGCCCGCTGCTGGATCGCATCGACCTGCACATTGAGGTGCCGTCGGTGGACTATGAGGCCATGCGCCGCAAGGACACCCCGGAGTGTTCCCGGGATATTCAAAGGCGGGTAAACGCTGCCCGGGCCGTGCAGCAGGCGCGCTATGCCGGGACGGAGGTCTCCTGCAACGCTTACATGACCCCGCCTATGATCGGGAAATACTGCGTTCTGGACGAAACATGCGAAAAGATCATGCACAGCGCCTTTGACCGCCTGGGCCTCACTGGCCGCAGCCATGACCGCATATTGCGGGTGGCCCGAACCATCGCCGACCTGGACGGAGCGGAAAATATCCGCCCGGAACACATTGCCGAGGCCATCCAGTACCGCAGCAGCAGTATGCTGAAATAAAAGCATCCGCAGGGCGGGATGACCGCACCCCGCCGCCGGCAACCACTGCGCCACCGGCAGGGCACGCGGGCCCTGCCCTACAGGGTGCCGCGTTATCGGGGCCGGGCGGACAGGGTCGTCCGCCCCTACAAGCCATTCCGTGGCAATCCGCATCCCCCGTCCCCATCCCCAACCACTATATTATATAAGGAGAACCCCCATGCACGAGATCATCCTCTGCAAGCTGGGCGAGGTGGTCCTCAAGGGCCTCAATCGCCACAGCTTTGAAACCAAGCTCATGAGTAACATCCGCCGCCGGACACAGAAATTCGGCAAGTTCAAGATCTACTCCCGTCAGAGTACTATCTATGTGGAGCCCATGTCGGATAGCTGCGACCTCACCGGGGCCTACGCCGCCTGTAAGCAGGTCTTCGGCCTCATCGCCATCGCCCGGGCCGTGCCCTGCGAGAAGAGCAAGGAGGCCATTTTGGAGACCGCCAAGG
>CAVKFX010000074.1:0-7786 GCA_963655625.1 uncultured Eubacteriales bacterium
GGGCCCTGCCCTACAAAAATATCCTGTAGGGCGGGACCCATGTGTCCCGCCGCCCCCCCGCACTCCATGTAAAAAATCATGTCATTGCGAGGCCAGTGACTGGTGTCACTGGCCGTGGCAATCCGTACCTCTCCTATCGTTTCACGCTCACCGTACAATCTTATAATACGTCCGGGCCGTGGCCATATAGATCAGCGTGTATACCGCCGCAAATACCCCGAAGGTGACAAGTGAGCAGACCACAAACAAGCTCGTGCTGGACAAAAGCAAAATGTGCAGCACCTTCTCCAAAATAGGAAATGCAAAGGCCAAATGCATCCCCGCCACCACCAGCGGCAGGAAAAATACCAGCAGCACCTGGCTGTTGATGGTGCTTTTCACCTCCCGGCGGCTCATGCCCACCTTCTGCATGATCTGGAACCGGACCCGATCCTCGTAGCCCTCGGAGATCTGCTTGTAATACACGATCAGCACCGTGGCAAACAGGCACACCAGTCCCAGAATAATGCCCAAAAACAGCAGAGCCCCGCACATAGCCGTCACGGCCTCCCGGGCGCCCCACATGGTGTTGCCTGTGATAATCAGACTTTCGCCCGGCTCCTGCTGCTGGGGAAAGGCCGCCTCCTTCAGGTACTCCCTCACATCCTGCTCCAGCTTTTCTCCCACATCCCCGTTCGCTCCCCGGCCCGCAAAGCTCGCCGCGATACGCCGGGTATAGTCCGAGGCCGCATCCCCGTAGACCTGCTTTTGTTGGTCATATAGGTGCGCCAGCACGCTTTCGTCTGCCACCACCACGCCGTAGTAGTTGGTGGCCGCCGCCTCCATGCCGGAGGAAATGGGGAACAGCGGAATCGTTGTCTTGATTTGATAGGTGTCCTCCCCGATGGTAAGCTCCTTCCGGTCAAACCCGCTCTGGCGGATGTCCATGGGACACACGGCGATCTCGTCCTTCGCCAGGTCCAGAGCCTCCCCGCCCAGACTGCGGTACATCTCCTGGGTGATGTAGGTAATGACGCTGAGCCCCTTGAGACTGTCGGCGGCGTTGCCGTCCGCCTTCCGGCAGTACAGGCCGCCGTTTTCCTTCCTATAGGAGACCGTCAGATACTCCTGGAAGTCCATCTCCTTTATGGTCAGGCCGTTTTTTTCCGCCCCTTGCTCCACGGCCCGGAGCAGGGTCTCCCGGGGCATATCCTCCGAGTGCAGCAGCTGGCCCTCGTCGCTCCACTGCAGATACCGCGCGGAGAGATAGTAGTCCTGGGGGAAGTTCCGCTTCACCGTCTCCTCCGCCCCGGCATACAGGCTCACGGTGGTGGAGATCATCACCAGCACCCCCGTGGCCAGAATTGCGATGGAGGCCAGGCCCACGGCGTTCTGCTTCATGCGGTAGAGAAGACCCGAAACGGCAGGCATGTGTTTTTTATTATAATAGAACCTTTTGTTCTTTTTCAAGGCCTTCAGCACAAAAATACTCCCGGCCACGAACAAAAAGTAGGTGCCGATGATCACCAATATCACCGCCACGAAGAACAGGACAAGGGCCTTCAGGGGGTTCTGGGTGGTAAGGGAGATGTAATAGCCCCCGCCCAGGGCCAGCACACCCAGCACCAGCAGCGGCCACTTGACCTTGGGCTCCCGCTCGCCTACATTGGCAGAGGAGAGCATCTCCACAGGCTTGAGGCGGGCGATGGTCACGCAGTTGACGCCGTAAGCCACCACATCCAGCACCAGGAAGAAGGCCCCTGACAGGGCCAGGCTCCTGGCGTTTATAAAGTAAAAGCCCAAAACGATCTCCGCGTTCAGCAGCTGGCAGATGAGCAGGGAGCAGAGCTTGTAAAACAGCGTCCCCATGGCAAGCCCCAGCGCCACGGCCGCGAGGCTGCTGAGGGCTGTTTCGTGGAAAAGCACCCGGCAGATGTGCCGCTTTTCCAGACCCAAAATATTATAAACGCCAAACTCACGCTTGCGCTGCTTCATGAGAAAGCTGTTGATATAAAACAGCAGAATTACCGACAGCAGCATCATCACCGCCACGCCGATGGACATGAACACCTCAATGTATTGTCCGCCCCGCAGCTGCAGGATGCGCTCGTCCGCCCGAAGGGTGAACACAATGTAAAACACGCATAAAAGCCCCGCCTCGGACAGAATACGCGGGAGGAAAAACCGGCGGTTCTTGCTGATGTTGCTCCGGGCCAGCTTCAGAAAAAATCCCGTTTTCATTCAGCGTCCCTCCCTGTGCGGAGCATGGTCAGGGTATCGCTGATCTTTTTATAGAGCTGCTGATCGCTGCACTCGCCCCGATAAATTTGATGGAACACTACACCGTCCCGGATGAACAGCACCCGCCCGGCATGGGAGGCAGCGTCCACGGAGTGGGTGACCATGAGGATGGTCTGGCCCTGGCCGTTGACCTTTTCAAACATCTGCAGCAGGTCTGCCGAGGAGGCGGAATCCAGGGCGCCGGTGGGCTCATCCGCCAGCAGCAGCTTGGGGTTTGCGATCATAGCCCGGGCCACCGCCGCCCGCTGCTTCTGTCCGCCGGAGACCTCATAGGGGTATTTTTTCAAGATGTTGTCGATGCCCAGGGAGCGCACCAGGGGCTCCATAGCCGCCTTCATCTCCCCCACGCTCTTTCCCGCCAGCACCAGGGGCAGCAGGATATTGTCCTCCAGGGAAAAGGTGTCCAGCAGGTTGAACTCCTGGAACACGAAGCCCAGGTTGTCCCGGCGGAAGGCCGCCAGCTCCCCCTCGGGGATGCTGTCCAGCCGCTTGCCCGCCAGCAGCACCTGGCCGCCCGTGGGCTTATCCAGGGCCGCCAGAATATTCAGCAGGGTGGTCTTGCCCGAGCCGGACTCGCCCATAATGGCCACATACTCCCCCTCCTGCACGGAGAAGGACACGCCCTTCAGCGCCTGCACCTGGTTGCCGCCTAATCGGGTGGTATACGTTTTTTTAACGTCACTTACCTGTAAAATTTCCATATCGTACCTCCGAAACTCTTTTTTACAGGCTTATTCTACCGCGCTTTTCGCCCCTACGCCATCGCATGGGGTGACAGCCCTGTGACAAATTTGTCACAGCCGCTTATGCGCCTGTGGAGCCGTTATTCCTGACGGCTTGAAGCTTGCCCGTCCGTTCCGCCCACACCTGAAAAAAGATTCTTTTTTCATCGCATCTGATATAGTATATTGTCTCAATTAGCTACTACTTGCTATACATCATCCAGCGTTATATGCTGCTTCAGCCGTTTGTCAAGTATACCCCCACAAAGCAGCAGGGACAAGTGACATATTTTATACTAAACACATATACCCTTGCCTGGAGGATTCGCGATATTCTCTTGCGCATGGAAGGGAGTTCATACAGCCATATATGGAATCTCCAGTGAAATGCCTGCGGCGCTTCGCTGGAAAAGCACTTAAAGCAGCAGCTATGGCTGATTTTTTGACTCGCCCTTCATCTCACCCATTGTATCACCGCAAAATATCCTTTGCAACGCAAATGGTTCATCGGTGCGCCGCCTGCGCAAGGCAATCTCTGACCGCTTCACGAATGGCATCGCTGGTAAATGTTGCGATGGTATAATAATTCCGCAAGTCATTTACAAGGAGGTGCTGCCGTGGACTTTTGGAGCAGAATGCTGTCGGACATTGCAGATACGCTCCTGCCAAAAGATTTAGAGGAGGATGCACTTCTTTTGCAGATGGAGGAAGCTCTGCGGGAGGAAAAGGAGCTGTGGCGCGCACGGCAGAATTTCCTTGAGCCTGGCGTGGCTCGGAGCTTTCAGAGCAAATGGCGGTCAGCATATTACACCGCAAAAAAGAAAACCAGCGGCATACGATTCTCCCTTGGCCTGTCCGGGCGAAAGCTTCGCAGCCTGGCACCGCAATTTATCGAGACCTATGAGCGCCTCCCCTCCAAGCTGCAAGCGTTTAACGAGCAGCTGGCAAATCAAAAGGCCGCCTATGCGGCAACGCTGATCTTGCCTGTGGAGGGGAAGATGCTGGATAACCAGCAAATGCGGTGCATCACAAAGGAAGCCCGCAATCACCTTGTCCTGGCCGGCGCCGGCACGGGGAAGACCACCACCATTGTCGGCTATATCAAATATCTGCTGAAAAGAAAGATATGCATGCCGGATGAAATTTTGGTTCTGTCGTTTACCAATGTGTCTGCCGCAGAAATGAGTGAGCGGCTGCAAAAGGAGATGGGCAGACCGATCACCGCACAGACATTTCACAAGCTGGGGCTGGATATTATCACGGCCGTGCAGGGGAAAAAGCCAACGATCTACTCCGCAGACATCCGCCAATTTGTCCGGAAACAGCTGGACACGCTGACCCGGGACCCCGGTTATTTAAGAAAGCTATGCGAATATCTGACCTATAACGGAGCGGAGCAGAAAACGGAATTTGACTTCCAAACGGAGGAGGAATACCGCTCCTACCTGCAATACAACCCGCCTGTGACCCTCAAAAAGGAAACGGTAAAAAGCTATGGCGAGTTGGATATTGCCAATTTCCTGACACAAAATGGAATTACCTAACTATAACCCATGAGACCATGTTCCTCATAGCTTTTTCTTCACTTGTCCAATATGTATTGTAGTCCTACATTGGGGTGTACTTCCGGGCTGCGCTCACCTTGACAGATCGGCCGAAATTTGCTAAAATAGGCACACTTAATGGTTTTTTATGCAGCACAGTTAGTCAGCTTTAACCGTCGAGGTGCATACCAAGGCTATATGTGGAGCCGTTTATTTTATCAGGGTGTCGGAGGCCGTGCTGCAACCGGTTTATACCCGGGCCATTTACCGACCGACTGCGGCCGTGGCCCATTTTTGAAAAGATCAATCCAACGACCTATATATCCGGTCGTTGGCTGCATCTAAATATCTGTTTAGGAGGACAAATGCTATGACAATGAAGAAAATCGGTATGTTTGCCGCCGGCGTGCTGTTCGGCACGGCCGGTCTGAAGATTCTTGGCAGCAAGGACGCCCGCAAGGTCTACGCGCACACGACCGCCGCCGCCCTGCGCGCCAAGGACAGCGTGATGACCACCGTGACCACCCTGCGCGAGGGCGCCGAGGACGTCTACGCCGACGCCAAGGCCATTAACGAGTGCCGGGCCGAGGCCCAGGCCGCCGCTGTGGTGGAGGACGCTTCCGCGGAGGAAAGCAAGGCGGAGTGATCCATGAAATGCACGATCCTACATGAAACCCGGGGCCGCATGCGGGTGCATCTGCACTGCGGACGCATGACGCTGGAGCAGGCGGACGTACTGGAGTACTATCTGCGGGCGGTAGACGGCGTGCAATCGGCGACGGTTTACGATCGGACCCGGGACGCCGTGGTACTCTATGAGGCGGAGCGCGGAAACATAATTCGTGCGCTGGCACAATTCTCCTTCGCCAAGGCGGAAGCTATGGACCTGGTGCCGGAACACACCGCCCGTGCCCTGAACCGGGAATTTGAGGACAAGCTGGCCATGACCGTTATGCGGCGGTGCATTTCCCGGCTGTTCCTGCCGGTGCCCGTCACCACTGCCATCTCCCTCTTTCGCTCCGTCAGGTACATCAAGGAGGGCTGCAAGGCGCTGCTGCACGGTAAGCTGTCCGTGGCGGTGCTGGATGCCGCCGCCGTTACGGTGTCCATGGCACGGGGCGATTTTGCCACCGCCGGCTCCGTGATGTTCATGCTGCGGCTGGGCGAGATCCTCGAGGAATGGACCCACAAGAAGTCCGTGGCGGATCTGGCCTCGGCCATGAGTCTGCGGGTGGACAACGTCTGGCTGCGGATAAACGGCACGGAGGTGCTGACCAAGATCACCGACGTGCAGCCCGGGGACTGCGTGGTCATCCGCACCGGCGGCATGATCCCCCTGGACGGCCGTGTGACCGAGGGTGAGGCCCTGGTGAACCAGGCCTCCCTGACGGGCGAATCCATGCCCGTGGCCAAGCGGCCCGGCAGCCCGGTCTACGCAGGGACCGTGGTGGAGGAGGGCGAGTGTGTCCTCCGGGTGGAAAAGAGCTCCGGCAGCGGGCGCTATGACCGGGTGGTCCGAATGATCGAGGAATCGGAAAAGCTGAAATCCACCGCCGAGGACAAGGCGTCCCGCATGGCGGACCGGCTGGTACCCTATACCCTGGGCGGCACGGCACTGACGTATCTGCTGACCCGGAACGTGACCAAGATGCTCGCGGTGCTGATGGTGGACTTCTCCTGTGCGCTGAAGCTGTCCATCCCCATAGCGGTGCTGTCCGCCATGCGGGAGAGCAGCGGCCACCGCATCTCCGTCAAGGGCGGCCGGTTTTTGGAGGCCGTGGCCAAGGCGGACACCATCGTATTTGACAAGACCGGCACGCTGACCTATGCCACGCCCACGGTCGCCCAGGTGATCCCATTTGACGGCCACAACGGGGCGGAAATGCTGCGCCTGGCCGCCTGCCTGGAGGAGCACTATCCCCATTCCATGGCCAACGCCGTGGTGGAGGAGGCCCGGAAGCGGGGCCTTCGCCACGAGGAATACCACTCCCAGGTGCAGTACGTGGTGGCCCACGGCATTTCCAGCATGGTGGAGGGCAAGAAGGTCCTCATCGGCAGCGCCCACTTCGTTTTTGAGGATGAGGGCTGCCGGGTCCCGGACGGGGAGCAGGAGAAGTTTGCCGCCATTTCTGCGGCGTACTCCCACCTGTACCTGTGCATCGACGGCCGGCTGGCCGCCGTGATCTGCATCCACGATCCCCTGCGCCGGGAGGCCCGGGACGCGGTGGCCGCTCTGCACAGCTGCGGCTTCACCAGCATAGTGATGATGACCGGCGATAACCATCGCACAGCCGAGTCCGTAGCCCAGGCTGTGGGCGTGGATACTGTATATGCCGAGGTCTTGCCGGAGGATAAGGCCGCCTTTGTCCGCAAAGAAAAGGCCAAGGGCCACACGGTCATCATGGTGGGCGACGGCGTCAATGACTCCCCCGCCCTCTCTGAAGCGGATGCGGGCATCGCCATCTCCACTGGGGCGGCCATCGCCCGGGAGATCGCCGACATCACCATCGCCTCGGAGGATCTGTTCGCCCTGGTGACGCTGCGAAGGCTCAGCGAAGCGCTGATGCGGCGCATCCACGGCAGCTACCGGTTCATTGTGAGCTTTAACCTGTCGCTGATCCTGTTGGGCGTGGCGGGGATCCTGCCGCCCACCACATCGGCGCTGCTGCACAATGCCTCCACCCTGGGCATCAGCCTGCGGAACATGACCGACCTGCTGGAGGAAGATAAAAACGCATAACGTGTTTTCAGCAAACACACAGCCGGGGATACCTGTAAGAAGGTACCCCCGGCTGTTTTATTGAGTAGTTTGGCGTTATCAATAAATTTAAGAGGCGCGGCGGAATATCCGCCGCACCTCTGTCGCTATTGGGATTCGATTATACCCGCAGGGCTTTACACCTCCCGCTCCTTGCGCTTCAGCACGAAGGCTGCGGCGAGGGCTGCGGTGGGCAGGGCGATGACCCACACCAGCACGCCGTTATCGCCGGTGGCAGGCTTGTCGGTGCCGGGCTCTGCAGGATCCGTCTTGCCGGGGTTGCTGGGATCGGTCTTGCCGGGATCGGCAGGGTCAGTCTTGCCGGGATCGCTGGGGTCAGTCTTGCCGGGATCACTGGGATCCGTCTTGCCGGGATCGCTGGGGTCGGCGGGCGTATTGCCGCCGGCCTGGATGGTCACGTCACTCATGTCGTACAGGCTGGTCTTGCCGTCCAGGAAACGGTAGTACGCCGCCAGGGCGTA
>CAVKFX010000075.1:0-6832 GCA_963655625.1 uncultured Eubacteriales bacterium
GCCCGGGCCGTGCCCTGCGAGAAGAGCAAGGAGGCCATTTTGGAGACCGCCAAGGCCTATCTGGGCGATAGCCTCCGCCGCTCCGGCAGCTTCAAGGTGGAGAGCAAGCGGGCGGACAAGTCCTTCCCCATGAGCTCCATCCAGATCAGCCAGTGGGTGGGCGGTATGCTCCACGACGCTTTTCCCCATCTGAAGGTGGATGTCCACACCCCGGAGCTGACGGTGTATGTGGAGGTCCGCGAGGACGCGGCCTACGTCCACGCCCCCGCCGAGCCCGCCGCCGGCGGCCTGCCCCTGGGCATGGGCGGCAGCGCATTGAGTCTGCTCTCCGGCGGTATCGACTCCCCGGTTTCGTCCTACATGATGGCAAAGCGGGGCGTGGTGCTGGAGATGCTCCACTTCGCCGCACCTCCCTATACCTCCGACCTGGCCCGGCAGAAGGTCCTGCAGCTGGCCCGGGAGCTGACGGTCTGGTGCGGCCGCATGAGCGTTCACATCGTGCCCCTGACGGAGATCCAGGAGCAGATCCGCAAGCAGTGCCCGGAGGAATATTTCACCCTTATTACCCGGCGCTTTATGATGCGCATTGCCGATAAGCTGGCCAAGGAATTTGATTGCCGGGCCCTTATCACCGGCGAAAACCTGGGCCAGGTGGCCAGCCAGACCATGGAGGCCCTGCGGGTCAGCGAGGATGTGACGGACCTGCCTGTGCTGCGGCCGCTCATCGGCATGGATAAGGAGGAGATCGTCCGCATCGCCCGGCACATCGGCACCTTCGACACCTCCATCCTCCCCTATGAGGACTGCTGCACGGTGTTTACCCCCCGGCATCCCAAGACCAAGCCCCACGTGGAGGAGGTCCGGGAGATCGAGAGCGTTCTGGACATCGACGGCCTGGTCCAGCGCGCCATGAGCCAGCGGGAAGTGGTCAAGGTCAAGCTGTAAGGAGCGAAGCGTATGACTTATCAAGCGGAGCTGATCGCCGTGGGCTCGGAGCTGCTGCTGGGCAATGTGGCCAATACCGACGCCCAGTATGTCTCGGAAAAGCTGGCCGCCGCGGGGGTGGACGTGCTCTACCACACCACGGTGGGCGACAATCCCCGTAGGCTGCGCCAGGTGACGGACATCGCCCGGAAGCGGTGCAATTTGCTCATTTTCATCGGTGGCCTGGGCCCCACCTATGACGACCTGACAAAAGAAACCGTATGCGCCGCCTTCGGGCTGAAGCTGCAATTTCACCAGGACGTCATGGCGGAAATTGCCGGGTATTTCCAGAATGTTTTCCGCCGGGAGATGCCGGCGTGCAACCGCCGGCAGGCGTTTTTGCCGGAGGGTTGTGCGGTGCTTCACAATCCCGTGGGCACCGCGCCGGGCTGCCTGTTTACGGCGGAGGGCGTGACGGTGGTTATGCTCCCGGGCGTTCCCCACGAGTGCCGGTATCTTACGGACCACGCGCTGATCCCGTACCTGAGATCCAGGCAGGAGGGGATAATTATTTCCCACACCCTCCACAGCTTCGGCCTTACGGAACCGAAGATACAGGAGCTTTTGGGGGACCTCATGGATAAGGCCGAAAACCCCAGCCTGGCTCCCTATGCTAAGGCTGCGGAGGTTCAACTGCGCATTACCGCCAAGGCGGAAACGGCGGCAGAATGTGAGGAATTGATGGCCCCGCTGCTGGCGGAGGCGCGGCGGCGGCTGGGTGAAAATTATTACGGCATCGACTTGGGAAGCCCGGAGACACACGCCGTGAAAACGCTGAAAAGCCGGGGCATGACCGTCTCCGCCGCCGAGAGCTGTACCGGCGGGCTCATTGCCAAGCGCATTACGGATGTTGCGGGCGCGTCGGCGGTTTTCCCCGGGGGCGTGGTGTCCTACACCAACGAGGTCAAGGAAAGTATACTGGGGGTGCCCGGTGATATTTTGGCACAGTTTGGTGCTGTGTCGGAGCCGGTGGCCAAGGCCATGGCGGAGGGCGCCCGGCGCATTACGGGCAGCGACCTGGCCCTGTCGGTGACGGGCCTGGCCGGCCCCGACGGGGACGACCGGGGCAATCCCGTGGGCACGGTCTACATCGGCCTGGCGGCCCCGGAGGGGACGGAGGTCACCCACCTGCGTCTTCGCGGCAGCCGCGAGAGCATCCGGCAGCAGTCGGCGGACTACGCCTTCGCCCTGCTGAACCGCTATCTATATAATTCCGATCAAAAAGCCAAAGGAGAAGATGAATATGGCAAAGAATAATGTACCCATGGATTCCTACACCCGGCAGCAGGAAGCCATCCGCAAGGCCAAGGGCAACCCCAACAAGAACATTCACCATAAGAAGAACAACTCCAACTACGGCGGCGGTGACTATCAGAGGGCAAAAGCCGCCCAGGCGGTCAAAAAGCCCGAAAGAGTTAAGCTGCCCCTGTGGCTGAAGATCACCCTGGGTGTGCTGTTCGGCGTACTGGCGGCAGCGCTGATCCTGCGGATGACGGTGTATAAGGACAGCCTGTTTATGAACTATCTGACCTCTCTCCTGCTGGGTCTTGCCTGCGCGGCGCTGTTTTACACCCGGCGGTTCCGCAACACCCAAAAGGATGGAAAGCTGTATAATGTCGTGTCCGTAGTTCTGGCCCTTATGGCGCTCATTTACGGCATAATGGGTCTGGTGGGGCTTTTGAACTATTTCGGAATTGTGTAATTTTCCTGTTGACAAAAGTGGCTTTTGTGGTAAAATGACAAGCAATACAGCATAAATGCAGGGATGGGGATCAGTACCCCCGGACATTCGGTGCCAAGAGATCCGCCGGTTTGGTGCAAGGCGGAGACCGGGTCCGCGGCGAATATCACCCCGGAGCTTCCGGCTGAACGAGAAACTTCTTCAGTAAGCACGGACGGCGGAGGGCCGTTACCAACCCTCGCCCACGGATGGTGGGAACGGAGTGGCCGCCACGGCGGCAACAAGAGTGGTACCGCAGAGGTTTGTTCATCGCCTTTGTCTCTTATTGGGAGGCAAAGGCGATTTTTCATTTTGGAAATGCGGCGTGCGAGCCGATGCCGTCATCGGTCCGATGACGGAAAATGTTACGCGCCCCACGGTAGGCGCAGAGAGTACCCCTGCCGCGCCGGGCCAGCGCGGGCCCGCGTGAGCGGCCAGCGGATGGTGCCGCAGGGGCCATGCGAAAGCAGGGCGTTACACCTGAGCGCCCGGTTCGCGCGGCAGAAGGGTTTCCACTGGCGGCACTCCAGGCGCGGAAAGGATTCCAAAACCTTGGTTTTGGCGGCGTTCTCTGGGTACTTTCTGCCGCTGTTGGCAGAAAGTACCCCGTCGGAGACAAAACAAGGGGTGCCGTGCGAGGGGATGCGGATTGCCACGGGCGCGGTGCGCCCTCGCAATGACAGTTTTTAGGCCGGTTTCTTTAATTCGGTTTCAATTTTGTTTTCTAAATACACATATATGGAGGTACATCATGGAGTACAAAAGCACACTGAACATGACCAAGAGCGGCTTTCCCATGCGGGCGGGTCTGCCCAAGCGGGAGCCGGAGATGCTCAAGCACTGGGAGGAACTGGACCTTTACAATGAGCTGCTGAAAAAGAACGAGGGCAAGCCCCTCTTTAACCTGCACGACGGCCCTCCCTTCTCCAACGGCGCCCTGCACATGGGTCACGCCCTGAACAAGTCCCTGAAGGACTTCATTACCCGTATGTACGCCATGCGGGGCTACTACACCCCCTATATCCCCGGCTGGGACAACCACGGCATGCCCATCGAGAGCGCCATCATCAAGCAGAACAAGCTCAACCACAAGGCCATGAGCGTGGCGGATTTCCGCACCGCCTGCCATGAGTTTGCCGACCACTACATTGATGTGCAGCGGGAGGGATTCAAGCGCATGGGCGTGGTGGGCGATTGGGAGCATCCCTACAAGACCATGGACCCGGGCTTTGAGGCCCAGGAGGTCCGGGTATTTGGCAAGATGTACCGCAACGGCCACATCTACAAGGGCCTCAAGCCCGTATATTGGTGCGCCCACGATGAAACCGCCCTGGCTGAGGCTGAGATCGAGTACAAGGATGATCCCTGCACCACGGTGTATGTGAAGTTCCCCATGAATGATGACCTGGGTAAGCTGGAGCATCTGGACAAGAGCAAGCTCTTCTTCGTCATCTGGACCACCACCATCTGGACCCTGCCCGGCAACCTGGCTATTGCCCTGCATCCCGATGAGAGCTACGCCGTCGTCAAGGCCCCCAACGGGGAAATGTACATCATGGCCGAGGCCCTGGTGGAGAAGGTCATGAAGATCGGCGGCTTTGACAGCTATGAGATCGTGGAGACCCACCCCGGCTCCTTCTATGAAAATATGCTGGCCAGCCATCCCTTCCTGCCCAAGACCAGCCGGCTGGTTTTGGCGGACTATGTAACCATGGACAGCGGTACCGGCTGCGTCCATACCGCCCCCGGCTTCGGCGCCGACGACTATGAGACTTGCAAGCGTTACGGCATGGAGATGGTGGTGCCCGTGGACGACCAGGGCCGCCACACCGACTACGCCGGCAAGTACGCCGGAATGGGGACCGACGAATCAAATCCCGTCATTCTGGAGGACATGAAGAAGGCCGGCTCCCTCTTTGCCAGCGAGGAGATCGTACACAGCTATCCCCACTGCTGGCGCTGCAAAAATCCCATTATCTTCCGGGCCACGCCCCAGTGGTTCTGCTCCGTGGATTCCTTTAAGGACGAGGCCATTGCTGCCTGCGACGATGTGCGCTGGGTCCCTGCCTGGGGTAAGGACCGTATGCGCTCCATGATCCTGGAGCGCACCGATTGGTGCATCAGCCGCCAGCGCCGCTGGGGCCTGCCCATCCCCGTGTTCTACTGCAAGGACTGCGGCAAGCCCATCTGCACGCCGGAGAGCATTGAGGCGGTGGCGTCCCTGTTTGAGGAGAAGGGCTCCAACGCCTGGTTTGACATGGAGGCCGAGGACATCCTGCCCCAGGGCTTCACCTGCCCCCACTGCGGTAAGCAGGCCGGCTTTGAAAAGGAGACCGACACCCTGGACGGCTGGTTTGACTCCGGCTCCACCCACTTTGCCGCTATGGAGCGGGATCAGGGCTTCTGGCCTGCTACCATGTATATTGAGGGCTTGGATCAGTATCGCGGTTGGTTCCAATCCTCCCTGCTGGTGGCCGTGGGCGCCCTGGGCCGGGGCGCACCGTTTAAGGAGTGCGTGACCCACGGCTGGACCGTGGACGGCGAGGGCAAGGCCATGCACAAGTCTCTGGGCAACGGCATGGATCCGGCAGAGATCTTCGACAAGTACGGTGCGGATCTGCTGCGCCTGTGGGCCGGCTCCAGTGACTACCATGTGGATGTGCGCTGCTCGGACGAGATTTTCAAGCAGCTCTCCCAGAACTATCTGAAGTTCCGCAACACCTGCAAGTTCTGCCTGGATAACCTGGTGAATTTCGACCCCAACGACCTGGTAAAGCCCGGGGATATGCTGCCCCTGGACAAGTGGGCTGTGACAAGGCTTAACGATCTTATCGGCAAGGTCTTTGGCTGGTACGACAACTACGAGTTCCACTCCGTGTCCCATGCCATCAATGACTTCTGCGTGGTGGATCTGAGCAGCTTCTACTTTGACATTATCAAGGATCGGCTGTACTGCGATGAGGCGGATGGCCTGCAGCGCCGCAGCGCACAGACCGCGCTATATCTCATTCTGGACGCCATGACCCGGATGTTTGCGCCTATTCTGGCCTTCACCTGCGACGAGGTGTGGCTGGCAATGCCCCACCGGGCCGAGGACGATGGGCGCAATGTCCTCCTTAACGAGATGGTGCAGCCCTACACCGAGTACGCCCTTTCCGAGGAGGAAATGGTCAAGTGGAGCCGCATTGTCACCCTGCGCAGTGCCGTGAACGGCGCGCTGGAGCAGGCCCGGGCGGACAAGGTCATCGGCAAGAGCCTGGAGGCCGCCGTGGATCTGACCGTACCGGCGGAGGACGCTTTCCTGGCGGAGATGAGCGAGGAGGAAGTGGCAGACCTGTTCATCGTGTCCCAGGTGAAGCTGACCGTGGGCGACGAGGTGAAGGTGGCCGTGGAAGCCGCCAAGGGCGCCAAGTGCGGCCGCTGCTGGAAGGTGCTGCACAGCGTGAAGGCCGTGGGCGAGCATGAGGCCCTGTGCCCCCGCTGCGCCGCCGTGATGGCAAAGCTGCCGAAAGTGGAATAAAACACTTGCATTTCCCGCAAAAGTGTGTATAATAATGGGGTGGAACGAATTTGTTCCACCCCATTATCCATCATTCGGGCTTGTAGCTCAGCTGGGAGAGCGTTCGGTTCGCATCCCTATGGTCGCACATCGACCCGCGAGTTTCAGCCTATAATTTCGGAGAGAATTTCCTTCGAAATCTTCCAAAACCGAAAAATTCAAAAATCTGCTTTTCGTTGCGAAAAAAACGCAAAAAGCGGCCATATGGGCCTATAGCTCAGCTGGGAGAGCGTACGGTTCGCATCCGTAAGGTCGTCGGTTCGATCCCGATTAGGTCCACCATTTCGAGAAAAATCACCGCCAAATTGGCGGTGATTTTTCGCTTGACCACAATAATACCACAGACGGCAGAAAATTCTGCCCACTTTTGAAAACCGCAGGCGGTGAGTAGCAATCCCTCACCTCCTGCGGGTTTTCGTTTTATGTGTTTGCCGGTTCTGCCAGTTCTGTTCTGACCTCATCGTAGTATTTCTGCACCGTGGTGCGGTCCATGCCTATTTCCCGTGCGATATAACTTTTATTGCTCACGCCGGGGTGCTGGCGCAGGTACTCCGCCAGCTGCTTTTTCT
>CAVKFX010000076.1:0-6166 GCA_963655625.1 uncultured Eubacteriales bacterium
CCACCGGCTCCTCGCCGATCTCCACCCGGCCCGCCTTGTGGGCCAGGCCGATCATAGATAAAATCTTCTCCATGCTCAGCCCTCGATCTGCGCCTGCAGCGCCTCATAAATATCCGGGCCGATGGCCGCCTCAAAGGCCCGCTCCAAAGCCCGGGACTTCCGGGCCTTTTGCAGGCACTCGGCATTGGGGCAAATGTACGCCCCCCGGCCGGACTTCTTGCCGGTAGCGTCCACGCAAATCTCCCCCTCCGGGGTTTTCACGATGCGCACCAGCGCCTTTTTATCCTTCATGGTGCGGCACCCCACACACTGCCGCTGGGGAATTTTCCGCTGCTTCTGCATGGCGTACCTCCCTTAATTTTACTGGCGAAAAAACTTTGTTTTTTCTGCCAAAAGGCTCACAGTCTGCTGCGCGCATAATTTTTGCGCCGTGCGCAAAAATTCCACACTGGCAGCCTGAGAGGTATTTTCTCTCACGCACATGTCGCGAGAGAAAATGTTTTTAATTTTTTGCCGCCTGCGGGCGGCAAACTCTGCGAGGCTTTTTCGGCAGCCTGACATACTGTAAATTAAGATAAACAAAGGTGGATATTACTATGGATCGAATGAGAATCGCCGCCCTGTATGCCGACGGGGAGAGCCTGGACGGCAAGGAAGTGGTGGTATGCGGCTGGGCACGGACCATCCGGGATATGAAGGGCTTTGGCTTTGTGGAGCTGAACGACGGCTCCTGCTTCAAGAATCTGCAGGTGGTGCTGGACGCCTCCGTGCTGGATAATTATAAGGAGATCGCAGGTCAGAACGTGGGCGCGGCCCTGGTGGTGCGCGGCACGGTGGTGCTGACCCCGGAGGCCAAGCAGCCTCTGGAGGTAAAGGCCAGCCGTGTGGAGGTGGAGGGCAAGTCCGCCCCGGACTATCCTCTGCAGAAAAAGCGCCACAGCGTGGAGTTCCTGCGCACTATCCAGCATCTGCGTCCCCGGACCAACCTGTTCTCCGCTACCTTCCGGGTGCGCTCCGTGGCGGCCTATGCGGTGCATGAGTTCTTCCAGAACCGGGGCTTTGTGTATGTGCAGACCCCCATCATCACCGGCTCCGACTGCGAGGGCGCCGGCGAAATGTTCCAGGTGACGACCCTGGACCTGGAAAATCCACCCCGGACCGAGGACGGACAGGTGGATTACAGCCAGGATTTCTTCGGTAAAAAGACCAGCCTCACGGTCTCCGGCCAGCTGAACGCCGAGAACTTTGCCATGGCCTTTGGCGATGTATACACCTTCGGCCCCACCTTCCGGGCGGAGAATTCCAACACCCAGCGCCATGCCGCCGAGTTCTGGATGATCGAGCCGGAGATGGCCTTCTGCGACCTGGCGGGGGACATGGATGTGGCGGAGGCCATGATCAAGTATATCATTTCCAGCGTGCTGAAAAAGTGCCCCCAGGAGGTCGAGTTTTTCAACAGCTTTGTGGATAAGGGCCTGAAGGAGCGGCTGGAGCATGTGGCTTCCAGCGACTTTGGCCGCATCAGCTACACCGAGGCGGTGGAGATCCTCAAAAAGCACAACGACAGGTTCGACTTCAAGGTAGACTGGGGCACGGATCTGCAGACGGAGCACGAGCGCTTCCTAACGGAGGAGGTGTTCAAGCGTCCCGTGTTTGTGACGGATTATCCGGCGGAGATCAAGGCCTTCTATATGCGCATGAACGATGACGGAAAGACCGTGGCCGCGGCGGATTGCCTGGTTCCCGGTATCGGCGAGATCGTGGGCGGCAGCCAGCGCGAGGAGCGGCTGGAGATGCTGGAAAAGCGCATCCGGGACCTGGGGATGAACCCGGAGGACTACTGGTGGTACTGCGACCTGCGGCGCTACGGCAGCTGCAAGCACGCAGGCTTCGGCCTGGGCTTTGAGCGGATGGTCATGTACCTGACGGGCGTGAGCAACATCCGGGACGTGGAGCTGCACCCCCGCACCGTGGGCAATGCGGATTTCTGATAAAATCGGATATCTGCTTTGTGAAAGGGCCCTGCCATCCGGCAGGGCCCCTTTTTGTGCGTGTGGCGCGATGTCCACATCGCACCACACGGTAGACGCAAAGATTTCCCCTGTCCTGCTAAGGCAGCACAAGCGGGTCGCGCGTCGCGGAGAGAGACGCAGGGGCTATACGAAAGCAAGGATTGAACTTGCACATTCCAATTCGCGAGGCTGAAAGATTTCGACACGACCCGTACCCCGCCCGCGGAAAGGATCCCAAAACCTTGGTTTTGGCGGCGTTCTTTCCTCCCTTTCTTTCGCCGGGGAAAGAACGGGAGCCGCGGTCGGCATGACACATGATGTAAAATGCAATGGTTCTCGGCGGCGGGGTGACCACACCCCACCGCGCGGTTTGGCATTTTTTTGCCTATCCTAAAAATTTATACTGGAAAAACGGTTTTGGATTTGCTATACTGTGTTTTATAGTGGGAAGAAATTTTTATCAATCTAAAAAATAAACAACAGGAGTAAAAATGGAAAAACAAAAAAAGCGCCGGGGCGACCGCCGGGATGGACGGCTGCTGCGGGAATTGGATTCTCTGCATTTTATCACCGGCATCATCTATCCCAACCGTTGCGACAATGAGGCATACATCTCCTTGCGGGTGGACCTGACGGCCATGAACGAGTACCTGGCAAGGCTCAACGAGACGGAGACGGAGTTCCCCTACACCATGTTTCACATTGTGGTGGCGGCCCTCATCAAAACCATCACGCTGCGGCCTAAGCTGAACCGATTCATAGTCAACAGCAATTTCTACCAGCGCAACGAGGTGTCCGCCTCCTTCGTGGTGAAAAAGCAGTTTTCCGACAAGGGTGCCGAGGCACTGGCCTTCCTGCATAGCCGGGAGGATTTCTGCCTGCAGGATGTACACCAATACATCCGCAGCCAGGTGACGGAGTGCCGCAGCGAGAAGGTGGACTCCTCCACGGAGAACATGGATATTCTTAATAAGCTGCCCCGCTGGCTGGGCAAGGCCGCCGTGAAGTTTATCATGTTCCTGGATAAGCACGGCTGGGTTCCCCAGGACATGATCGCCACCGACCCCTATTACAGCTCCGTGGTACTCTCCAACCTGGGCTCCATCAAGCTCAAGTGCGGTTATCATCATCTGACCAACTGGGGCACCTGCTCCTTGTTCTGCATCATCGGCGAGAAGGCCCTGCGCCCGTTCTTTGACGATCAGGGCAACGCCGTTATGAAGGAGACCCTGGACCTGGGCCTCACCATCGATGAGCGTCTGGCCGACGGGTATTACTATTCCAAATCTGTCCGGCTCCTGAAATACCTGCTGGAGCATCCCTGGGAGCTGGAAAAACCTATGAAGGAGGAAGTGCAGTATGAGTGAAGTCAAAACCCCCTGGGCCGCCCATATGGGGGATGTCCCCATGCATTTGGAGTATTTCGGCGGCTCCATGTTCCAGGCGCTGGAGCTGGTAGCCCAGGCGTATCCCAATAACATCGCCTTTGATTTTATGGGCAAGTCCACCACCTATAAAAAGATGATCCAGGAGATCGAGCGCTGCGCCAAGAGCCTGAAGGTGCTGGGCATCCGGGCCGGGGACAAGGTGACCATCGCCATGCCCAACTGCCCCCAGGCCATCTATATGTTCTACGCCGTGAACCTGGTAGGCGGCATCGCCAACATGATCCACCCCCTGTCTGCGGAGAAGGAGATCGAGTTCTATCTCAATGAATCTCAATCCATCACCGCCATCACCCTGGACCAGTTCTATAATAAGTTTGAGCATATCCGCCAAAATACCGGCATCGTGAATATCATCATCGCCTCCGTGAAGGATGCCCTGAGCCAGCCTGTCCGGGCGGGCTATATGCTCACCGAGGGCCGCAAGATCCAGAAGATCCCCGAGGATGCCCCCGTCATCCGCTGGAAGGAGTTCATGGACCTGAGCCGCCACTGCTTCTATAAGAACTTCCGGGTGGACCGCAAGGCAGACGACCCGGCGGTGATCCTCTACTCCGGCGGCACCACCGGCACCACCAAGGGCATCGTCCTCACCAACGGCAACTTCAATGCCCTGGCCAGGCAGATCATCGCCACCAACCCCATGTTCCGCCCCGGAGACCGGATGCTGGCGGCTATGCCTCTGTTCCACGGGTTCGGACTGGGCGTGTGCGTCCACTCCATGCTGGCCAGCGGCGGCCGGTGCATCCTCATTCCCCGGTTCACCGCCAAGAGCTATGCCAAGCAGATCGTGAAGTATAAGTGCAACTTCATCGCCGGCGTTCCCACCCTGTATGAGGCACTGCTGCGCCTGCCCAGCATGGACAGTGCCGACCTCTCCAGCCTCAAGGGCGTTTTCTCCGGCGGCGACAGCCTGTCCATCGAGCTGAAGAAGAAGTTTGATAAGTTCCTCTATGACCACCACGCCGTTGTGCAGGTGCGGGAGGGTTACGGCACCACCGAGACCGTCACCGCCTGCTGCCTGACGCCGGTGAATATGTATAAGGAGGGCTCCATCGGCCTGCCCTTCCCGGATACCTATATCAAGATCGTCAAGCCCGGCACCGATGAGGAGGTACCCTACGGCACGGAGGGCGAAATTTTGCTGGCCGGCCCCACGGTGATGCAGGAGTATATGAACCATCCCGAGGAGACCGCCCAGACTCTGCGCAGGCATGACGACGGCCTGACGTGGGTGTATACCGGCGACCTGGGCACCATGGACGACGAGGGCTTCATCTATTTCCGGGGCCGGGCCAAGCGGATGATCATTTCCTCCGGCTACAATGTCTATCCCGGTCAGATCGAGAATATTCTGGATGCCCATGAGGACGTGCAGATGAGCTGCGTCATCGGTGTGCCGGACGCCTACCGCATGCAGAAGGTGAAGGCATTTGTCATGCTCAAGCCCGGCGTTGAAAAGAGCCAGGCCACCAAGGACGAGCTTCTGAACTACTGCCGCAAGCACATCGCCAAGTACGCCATGCCCTACGACATCGAGTTCCGAGACGAGCTGCCCAAGACCCTGGTGGGCAAGGTGGCCTACCGCATGCTGGAGGAGGAAGAACTCCAGCGTATCCACGCCGCCGAGAGTGCGCAGAACGCGCCCGCCCAGACGGAGGAGAAAGATTGATCCGCACCCGCGGAGCAGGAGGAAGATCGTATGGATAAAGAGATTCGGCGGCACTATACACTGTTAGTGGATTTTTTGGGCCACATTCTCGGCCCGGACTATGAGGTGGCCCTCCATGAGCTGACGGAGGACTCCAACCAGATCATCGCTATCTCCAACGGCGAGCTGACGGGGCGGCACCTGGGCTCTCCCCTGAGCAACAAGATGCTGGAGTTCCTATCCGGCCGGCTGTATGAGACCCAGGACTATGTGCTATCCTTTGAAAGCACCTCCGTCACGGGAAAGAAGATGCACTCCAACAGCATGTTCATCAAGGACCGCACCGGCAGCGTGGTGGGCCTGCTGTGCATCAATTTTGACAGCAGCCGTTACCAGGCGCTGTCGAAGCAGGTGATGGATTTGTGCGGCGGGGCGCTGACTCCGGCGGAGCCCAGCGGCACCAGCCTCATCGTGGATGAAAACGACCCCTCGGAGTCGCCCCGGGAGCAGGGCTTCCCCACCTCCATCGCCGGCGCCACCGCCAGCATCGTGTCCTCGGTGGTGGCCAACTATCCTGTGGATGTGGACCGACTGAACCAGGATGAAAAGATGGAGATCATGGAGATCTTAGACCGCAAGGGTGTGTTTTTGCTGAAGGGGTCCGTGAGCTTTGTGGCCAAGGAGCTGCACAGCTCCGAGGCCAGCATCTACCGCTACCTGGGCAAGCTAAACAGCCGCAGCGGCAGATAAAAGAATTTTGCCGGGGGAGTGGAGTGCGGCTCCATTTTACCGGCAGCAGGGACGGAGTACAGCTCCGTCCCTGCTGATTTGTGGGGGTATAGTATAAAATATGTCACTCCCAATGACAAATCAAATCTACGCGGCTATAATATACCAGCGGTATGTACTGCTGGTATATCAGGAGGCGTAGGAGATGGAACGAACGGAAACCCAAAGGAAGATCCTTGAGATTGGGAAAAGAGAGTTCTTGGAGAAAGGCTTCAAGGACGCATCTCTGAATAAAATCGTCGCGGAGGCAGGCTTCACGAAGGGTGCAT
>CAVKFX010000077.1:0-11212 GCA_963655625.1 uncultured Eubacteriales bacterium
GATAGCGCCGCCCCGAATGGTGACAGAGCCGCCCGTGCAGTAGATGCCGCCGCCATACGCGTGAGCCGCTCCGCTCCGGACACCGCAGTCATATATGGTGCCGCCCGCCAGCTCGAAGGACGCCCCCGCCTCCACATACACGCCGCCGCCATAGTAATAGTAGGTCAGTCCCGCGCCGCCGTCATACCGGTATCCCCTGCCGCCGGTGATGAGGCCGCCCACCGGGAGCTTGGCATCTTCATGGGTCGCCGCAGGGCGGCTGTCGGTCATAGTCAGGGTCTTGCCCCCCGTGACGCGGAAGATGCTGTCCGGCTCCGCCGTCTCGTCAAACCGCAGGACATAGCCGTTTAGGTCCACGGTGACATTGTGCTGAATTTTCAGCCCCGCCTTAATGGTGATGTCCGCCGTCAGCCGGACCACATCGTTGCCGCTGTCCTCCAGGGCGGCGGTCAGCTCTGCGGCTGTGGCGGCCTGCCCCACAGTCTGCTGGCCAAAGGCCAGGGTGGGCAGCAGGCTCAGAGCCATACACAGGGCTAGCAGGATGCTTAATATTCGCTTTTTCATTGTTGTTCCTCCCTTTCCGTCGTCAGTTTGAAGTCAAATTTCATCTCCAGCATGGTGAAGAGCTTTTCCATCACGTTCTCGGCGATGCTCTGGATGTCCAGCCCTGCCACGAAGGCCAGTACCCGCTCCTGCTCTGCCTCCGGAACCTTGAATACCCGCATGGACGCCGTCAGAAACCGGGCGAGCTTGCGCTCCAGGGGGAAATGAATGTCGCATTTGCGCGCCATATAACCGCGCATAAGTCCTGCCGTGCCAATATCCATTTCATAAAAATCACTGTCGCTGTACCCGGGGAAGTTTGCCCCGAAGATCTCCTTCAGCTCCGCGGTGGTGTGCAGATGGATGTACTCCGCCGTGGCCGGCAGGGTGTAGGCCTCAAGGTAAATCTCCCGCAGGTTCTCGTTCAGCTCCGTGAGAGTCAGCTGGATGGCCGTTTCCGCCGCGTAGGCGTAAACCGGCGGCAGGCTGCCGCCCGCGATGGTCCGGGCCGCGCCGAACTGGCCGCCGAACATGGTCTCCACCAGCTCCATCAGCACCGCGTCCTTGGTGGGAAACAGGTTCTGAAAGCTACCCCGGGTCACCCCCGCCTCCTCGGTGATCTGCGTGATGGTGGTCTCCTTATACCCCTGCTCCAAAAACAGACGGACACACACGGTGAGGATCTTCTGCTTGGTTGCCATGCCGTCCTTTCTCATAAAAGATGCAGTCCTTCCTTCAAAAACTAATATACGTGCTAATTATAGCATGTATGCGGTGGGAAGTCAATTTGATTCTTGGAGGCATACGTACAAAATTACCATAAGCAGCGTGAAATACAGAAAAAATATCCGCCCACCTCAAAGGATGAGCGGATATTTACTTGCGTTCCTGGCGCGCTCCATGGTGAGTACATCCGGAAGCGTTAATATTCCAGCGGTTCGGTGGGCGTGCAGATCACTCTTTGTCCTTTGCCTGCTTGATGCTCAGGCTGATGCGATTTTTCTTTTCATCCACATCCAATACAACAGCCTTTACCACATCGCCTACGGACAGCACCTCCGAGGGGTGCTTGATGAATTTATTGGAGATCTGCGAGATATGCACCAGGCCGTCCTGGTGGACACCGATGTCCACAAAGGCGCCGAAATCAATGACATTGCGGACGGTGCCGCTGAGGATCATGCCGGGCTTGAGGTCCTTCATCTCCATGACGTCGGTGCGCAGAATGGGCTTGGGCAGTTCATCCCGGACATCCCGGCCGGGCTTTAAAAGCTCGGCGGTGATGTCCCGCAGGGTGGGGACGCCTGTGCCCACGGCAGCGGCGGCCTTCGCCTCGCCATAGGCCTTGAGCCGGGCGGGAAGGTCCGACAGCTTCTCCGCTTTTACATCGGCCAGGGTGTAGCCCATCAGCTCCAGCAGCGCCTTGGCGGCGTCGTAGCTCTCCGGGTGGACGGCGGTGTTATCCAGGACGCTCTTGCTCTCCGGCACACGCAGAAAGCCCGCGCACTGCTGGAAGGCCTTGGGGCCCAGCTTGGGCACCTTCTTGATCTGGGCGCGGGAGGTAAAGGGGCCGTTTTCCTCCCGGTAGGCCACTACATTTTTCGCGGTGGTGCCATTGAGCCCGGCCACCCGCTGCAGCAGGGACGGGGAGGCGGTGTTGATGTCCACGCCCACGGCGTTGACGCAATCCTCCACCACGCCGCCCAAAGCCTCGTCCAGCTGCTTGGGGGGCATATCGTGCTGATACTGGCCCACGCCGATGGCCTTGGGATCGATCTTTACCAGCTCAGCCAGAGGATCCTGGAGCCGGCGGGCAATGGACACCGCCGAGCGCAGATTCACATCGAACTGAGGAAACTCCTCGGCGGCCAGCTTGCTGGCGGAATACACGGAGGCCCCGGCCTCGGAAACGATCATATAGCTGACATGGGCCCCGGCTTCGTTGACCTGACGGATGAGCTTCACGGCCATTTGCTCCGTCTCCCGGCTGGCCGTGCCGTTGCCGATGGCAATATTCTCCACGCCGTCCTTGGCGATGAGCTTTGCCAGGGCGGCGATGGCCTCCCGCTCCTGCCGCTCTCCATAGGTGGGGTACACCACGGTGGTATCCAGCACCTTGCCGGTGCCGTCCACCACGGCCACCTTGCAGCCCATGCGGTAGCCCGGGTCCAGGCCCATGGTGACCTTGCCCTTTACAGGCGGCTGCATAAGCAGGGGCTTCAGGTTCAAGGCGAACTGCCCGATGGCCCCCTCGTTTGCCTGCTCGGTGAGCAGGCTGCGGGCTTCCCGCTCCAGGGAGGGGAAGATCAGCCGGTCGTAGGCGTCCTCGGCGGCGGACTTGATAAAATCCATCGCCGGAGAGCCGGGCTTCACCACCGCCCGGCGCAGCAGGGGCAGCGCCTGGTCACGATCCAGGGTGACGGAAACCTTCAGCACACCCTCCTTCTCACCCCGGTTGATGGCCAAAATCTGGTGTCCCTGGAGCCTGGAAAGGGCCTGCTCAAAATCATAATACAGGCGGTACACGCTGTCCTCCTCCATGGCCGCACAGCAGGCAAGCCGGCCCTGCCGGCTCAGCAGGCCGCGCAGCGCCTTGCGGATGTCAGCATCATCGGAGATTTGCTCGGCAATGATGTCCGACGCGCCCTGGAGAGCGTCGGTCACGGTGTCCACACCCTTTTCCGGGTCGAGATAATCCCGGGCGGCATCCTCCGGCCGGGGGCAATCCCGCTCCTGGGCAAACAGCAGGGCCGCCAAGGGCTCCAGCCCTTTTTCCCGTGCCACGGTGGCCCGGGTGCGGCGCTTTTGCTTATAGGGGCGGTAAAGATCCTCCACCTCCGCCAGGGTCTTGGCGCTGTCGATGGCGGCAGCCAGCTCCTCTGTCAGCTTGCCCTGGTCGACGATGGACTTTTTTACCGCCGCACGGCGCTCCTCCAGATTGCGCAGATACTGCAGCCGCTCCTCCAGAGTGCGCAGGGTGGTGTCGTCCATGGCGCCGTGGAGCTCCTTGCGGTAGCGGGCAATGAAGGGAATGGTATTCCCCTCATCCAACAGCTGCACCACATTTTCCACGTGCTTTGCATCTGCGTTCAGTTCCTGTGCAAGGGCGTAAATAATATCCATTACCGTTTTTTCCTCTCGTCTTTCAAAAATGATCCCCTCCATTATACAGGGCAAAGCTCTTTCGCGCAATAGTCCGCCTTATGGCACAGGGAAACGCCCCATTTATCAGGCCGCATGGCCTGATAAATGGGGCGCTGTTTCGTTATTGTACCGTGGACTGCTGCCCGGCTTACCGCTGGGCCTGCTCCAGCTCCATCACCGCGTCAATAAGCATCTGCTGGGTGACGGGATAGGGCCACACCCGGACATCGATGCCCGCCAGGGCCTTTTCCGTAACGGCGGGCAGATCCTCGGGTCTGGCGTGGATGTCCGCCAGGCAGGTGGGCAGGCCGATGGACTTGCTGAACTGCATCAGCCGGTCCCGCTCCTCATACTGCTTGTCCGCCGTCAGCATCACCAGGATGCCGTAGGACACCACCTCGCCGTGGAGGTGATGGTTCTCCTCCGTGGAGGGCAGGATGGTGAAGCCGTTATACATGGCGTGGGCCATGCCGGTGGTGTAGTCCACCTGAACGAAGTTGGAGACAAAGCCGGTGGAGATGATAATGGCCTCGATGATCTCCGTCAGCTCCGGGGTGATGCGGTGCCGGCGGCAATCCTCCATGGCCTGCCGGCCCCAGCGGACGATGGGCTCGGCGCACATGCTGCTCAGGGCGATGCCCATGGCATCGGAGTGAGCGGGGATGTCATTGCGGGAGGAGATGGTACACTCGTAGTGCTTGGCCATGGTGTCGCCCATGCCGGCCCACAGGTAGCGCACCGGGGCATTGGCAATGATCTCCGTGTTGATGAAAATGTGGTTGGGCGGGATCTTGGAGAAGGAGTACTCCCGCAGGCTGCCGTCCGGATGATAGACAATGCCAAGGCTGGTGCAGGCGGCGCAGGTGGAGGCGATGGTGGGGAAGGTGAAGAAGGGACGGTTCGTTTCGTGGGAGAGGACCTTGCAGGTATCGATGGCCTTGCCGCCGCCGACGGCGAAGATCATGTCCGCCTCTGCCACCTGGGGACGAAGCATGTCCATATTCTCCCGGGAGGCCTCGCCGCCATACCAAAAGGTTCCGATGATCTCGATGCCGGAGCCCTCCACCGCCTGGCGGATCTTATCCTCGGCGGCGGCCAGGGCGTGCTTGCCGCCGATGATGGCGGCCTTTTTGCCGTAGGCGGGGCAGATGTTCACAATGTCCTCGTAGGCATCGGGGCCTACGGTATAACCGGGAAAAAGAGCTTTTTGCATAAGGTACACCTCACTATATAATAATATGATCCGGAAATATCGGTTTTAATTTGCGGCCACGGTATCGGGGCCGATCTTCGTCCGGGGCGCCTGGGCGGTCTCCTCCACGGCATTGGCGAATGCGTGTTCACGGCAGTACTTGCGGTTTTTGTAAACGCCCACGGTGAGGAAGGGGATCACCACCACGGCGATGCCCAGATAGCCGCAGTAGCCGTAGCCGTACTTGATGATGTTGGTGAGGCCGGCCATGGAGATAGTCATGGAGAGGATGATAATGAAGGCGGAGACGATGGCGCTGCGGACGGGGGCGGACTTGATGCCCCGGAAGATGCGGAGCTTTTCAAACCGGGCCACGAAGCCGAAGATGGTGGTCACGCCGGTGGAGATGAGGCACAGGAGCAGGCAGGTGCCGTACACGGCCACCATTGCGGGCATGCCGATGACCTTGCACACGGTGAGGGTGGGAATGGTGGCGCCGCCCTCCACAGAGGTGTAGACGCTCTGCCAGCTCAGGAGCATGAACACGGAGAGGACCAGGGCCACGGCGTTCATAACGAAGGAGATCCACATGGCCTTGGCGCAGCCGTTTTTGCTCTTCATGGTGGTGCCGCAGGCCACCATGGTGGGCAGAGTCACGCACTGGAAGCCTGCGTAGGTAAAGGCGTTGAGAATCGCCTTGGGAATGTTGGCAAAGCCGGTGGTCCGGAAGTCAGCGGCCAGGACGGAGAAGATGCTGCTGTCGCTCTTGAAAATGCCGATAACGTAGATGCTGATGGCAGTGACCAGAATGGCCAGGCCCATGTAGGTAGACGCGGCCCGGACGATGCCTGCGCCGAAGATGGTGAGGGTCAGCACGATGAGGCCCACCACCACGACGCCGACGTAGTAATCCAGCGTGAAGTAGTTATTCAGGGCAGAGGCGGCGCCGGAGATGGCGGCGGCTACGGCCATGAGGACCATGATATAAAAGAATATCTCAAAAGCCCACTCAAACTTGTCAAAGGGATGGTAGAGGGTCTCAAAGAGCTGCTTATAGGTTTTCAGACCCCGGGAGTTATACATGATCATGGCCTCCCGCATGGTCAGCGTCAGCAGCAGCATGGCCACAATGGCCGAGAGAACGCCGGTCCAGCCCAGGCCCACATAGTAGGTGTTGGCTTGGTTGCCGGTGGCGAAGCCGCCGCCTGCGTGGGCCGAGAACAGCACGGCGCCTACGGAAAAGGCGGCTATAAACGGAGTTTTCGGAATTTTTTTGGTGCTTGCTTTCATTGTTTTGTTCCTCCTGCAAAAATAATTGGGTATTTGGCAGAAAAACAAAAAACCTTTCGTCTTTCCTGCCCTTTGGCAGAAGAGACGAAAGGCTGAAAACCCTCCGCGGTACCACTCTTCTTTGCTTCGCAACGTGCGAAACACACTCAACGGAATACCATCATATTCCTGCACTGTAACGGGAGCGCCCGTCTGCGTTTACTGGGGGTTCAACGCAGCCGCTGTACAGCCAGTTCGGCAGTTGGATCGCACTGTGCCTCGCACCACCCGGCACTTCTCTGAGAGCATCGCCCTGCTTACTACTCTGTGTCATCGCGTTTGTGATGCTGTGAGGATAACAGCCGAAGCGGGAAATGTCAACCGTCATTTTGCAAAATGGGGATTTTTTGTAAAAAGTGCCGCTTGCGGGCCGGGAGGGGGCCGGGAATTTTCATGGAAAAAAACAACAAACTTTTGCCCGCACAGGGGCGGCATCCCGGGATGCAACGGCCTTTCCACCTGGGGCAGAGCATCTTCTATGCGCGTACATCGGTGTGCAATACAAACACATCCGCAAAAACAAGTGCGCCTGCCCGGGTGCCGTATAATCTCCCGAATCCGGCAAATACTATTTTTGTAAAATCAAGAAACAAAGGGAGTTTTTATATGAAAGCAACCGGAATCGTGCGCCGCATCGACGACCTGGGGCGGGTGGTGATCCCCAAGGAGATACGCCGCACCATGCGTATCCGCGAGGGCGACCCGCTGGAGATCTTCACCACTCGGGACGGAGAAGTTATTTTCAAGAAGTATTCCCTCATCGGCGGGCTGGAGGACTTTGCCGCCCAGTTCTGCGACACCCTGGCCCACTCCTCCGACTTTACTGCCGCCATCACCGACCGGGACAGCGTTATCGCCACCGCAGGCCCCGACAAACGGGAGCTCATCGGCCGCAACCTATCCCGGGGGATGGAGCAGCTTATGGAGGGCCGCAGCGTCTACCAGCGGGCCAAAGACGATGCCGCCCTGCCTGTATGTGAGGGCAGCCCCCACCTTGTCGCCCTCACCGCCGCCCCCATCCTCTGCCAGGGGGATGTGCTGGGGCTGGTGCTGTTCGCCGCCGGGGATGGACAGTTCCCCGGCGAGAGCGAATACAAGCTGGCCCAGACCGTGGCGGCCTTTTTGGGGCGGCATATGGAGACATGAAGCACAACGGCAGGGGGACGCTCAAAGCGTCCCCCTGTTGTTGTTGAGGCTGCCGAGGAATTTTACGATCTGCTATGCGCACACCTTCGATGCCGCAGATGCAATAGGCATACACCCCGGTTGAGAGAGGCCCCCATCACCATCAAAGCCATTTGCTTTGCTATCAACTATTAAAACGAAGAAAACACTCCTCTCATGTTTGGCGATTCTGCGGCTCAGCTGTTTCTTTCCCCCCCCCGGCAAAACCGCCCAAATCCGGAATGCCCCATGGCCGACATGAAGGGCGTCCGGCATCTGCTGGCAGCCAAGGTATAAGGGCCGCCGGATGCTTTCTGCAATTTTTTGCGAAATAGCGGGAAAATATGGCAGCATTATACCATTCTGCTTTTCGGCATGGTATAATGCAGGTAACGCTGGTAACGAGCCCCCACGTCTATCGCTGCAAGGAGGAGCATCATGCGGTTTTTTAAGGATATGAAGTTTTGGAAAAAGGTCACCCTGATCTGCGGCATTCCCCTGCTGCTTATCAGCATACTCATCGGCGCCATGTCCTATACCCGCGCCAAGGATACCGCCCGCAGCAGCAGTAAGCTGAGCCTATACGATGCGGTGAACCGCATGGATATCAGCCTCACCACCCGATCCCGGCAGATCATCTCCTCGGTGGAAGCCATCGCCGAAGGCCTGCTCTCGGCAGATGCGCTGGAGCTGCCGGCCTCCCATCTGCGGGACATCTGTCTGGGGCTGGTGGCGCCGTTTCAAGAGGTACAGGCCGTCACCGTGATCTGGGAGGGCCAGCCCGTGTATCGCTCGGACCCCTCCCTGCCCCTGTACGACCAAGTCATAAATCCCCTCATTGCCCAGGCCCAGGCCCATCCGGGCAAGGTGGTGTGGTCAGATGTGCTGGCCTATCCCGAAGGCGGAGATGCCATCCTCCTGGCCCGGGAACTGCAGGCCGCCGATGGCCGGGGCCGGGGTACACTTCTGCTGCGCATAGACCCCTACGTCATGGGCAACATGCTCCTAAGCAAGCAAAAAAATCTGAGCCGACAGGTCTCTGTCCATTTAGATCGTTCCTTCCGCCCTATGTATCAGACCGGCTCCGCTTCCCCGGAGCTGCTGGAGCAGATCGTGGCCCAGTACCGGGCCGGTAACCGATCCTTTTCCTTTAGTCTGGACGGTCTGTCTTACTACTGCAGCACTCAGTATAACGGCCTGGTGGGCTGGTACACCTGCTCGTTTGTAGAGGAGAGTAATCTATTTCCCGGTGCGGCGGCGCTGCGGGACTACATCGTTTTGCTGGTGATCCTGTGCGCTGCGGCTGCCTATATCTTGCTTTGGTTCCTGTCCCGCTCCATCACAAGACCGCTGGACCGGCTGAACAGCGCCATGAAAACCGTGCAGTACAAGCACCTGAATGTAAGCCTGGATGTGAAAAGCCGGGATGAGATCGGGGAGCTGACAGAATCCTTTAACTACATGATGGGCCGCATCCACACCCTGGTGAACCGGGTCTATGAGGAGAAGCTGGCTCAGAAAAACGCTGAGATCGAGGCTCTGCAGGCGCAGATCAACCCCCATTTCCTGTATAACACCCTGGACTCCATCAACTGGATGCTCATTGACCGGGATGAAATGGACATCAGCTCCGTGGTGGTGTCCCTGGGCAAGCTTATGCAGTACAGCATGGACACCAGCTCCGCCCTGGTGCCGCTGCACATGGAGTACCGCAACGCGCTGGACTATCTGAAGATCCAGAAAAACCGGCTGGAGGACCGCCTGCTCTACGAGCTGGACCTGCCATCGGATCTGGAGGATTTTCTCATTCCCCGGCTGATCCTGCAGCCGCTCATTGAAAACGCCATCATCCACGGCATCCTCCCCTCCGGCCGCAGCGGGCGGATCACCGTGCGCACCCGGCAGGAGGGCAGCCGCCTGGTGCTGTCGGTGCAGGATAACGGCGACGGCATGGGGCCGGAGCAGCTGCAGCAGCTGCGCCAGCTGCTCTCCGGCGGCCAGGAGGGCGGCAGCATCGGCATGCGCAACGTGGCACGGCGGCTGCAGCTCCACTTTGACGGCCAGTGCCGCTTCTCCGTGGACAGCAGCCCCGGCCAGGGGACCACCGTTCGCTTACTGCTGCCCATGCAGGGAAGGAGGACGAATTCATGAAAATACTGATCGTGGACGACGAGCCCAAGATCCGCAAGGGTCTGTGCAAGATCGTGGAGATGCACCCGGGCTGGTATGTGCCCGAGTCCTTTGCCGACGCCGAGAGCGCCATCGCTTATCTGCGGGACAATGAGGCGGATGTGGTCATCACCGACATCCACATGCCGGGGCTGACGGGGCTGGACATGATCGAGCAGATGCGCAGCGCCTGCCCCCAGGTGGTGTTCATCATCCTCACCGGCTACGGGAAATTCGAGTACGCCCAGCGGGCCATTGACCTGGGCGTGAAAAAGTATCTCATGAAGCCCACCTCCCCGGACGAGATCACCGCCGCCCTGGAGCAGATCGAGGCGGACACCCCCCGAAAGAAGCACACCGCCGCCTTCCAGAAGCCCACCAACAACCTCATCATCCTCCGGGCCAAGGAGTATGTGGACCTGCACTACCGGGACCGGTTCACCCTGCGGGACATGGCCGCCGCTCTCTACATCTCCCCCAACTACCTGTCGGATCTGTTCAAAAGGAACACCGGTATGCGCCTGTCGGACTACATCACCGAGGTGCGGCTGGAAAAGGCCCGGGAATACCTCATGGACGTCCACTACAAGGTCCGGGATGTATCCACCCTGGTGGGCATTTCCGACCCCCGGTACTTCTCCAGCGTTTTCCGGAAAAAATATGGTATGACCCCCATGGAGTTCCGCAACGAATACGCCTCCCGCCAGTTTGAGGAGCCGGAGCCGGAGGAGTGAAGCTCGAAGCATCAGTCAAAACAAATAGGGTCCTGCGCCGATCTGGCACAGGACCCTATTTTTATGTATCGTTTTATTTCTTGAAAATCTGGGCGTAGACCACGTCCGCAGCTCGGAAAAATTTCAGTGCAGCCTGGTCGTAGTCGCCGCCGTAGTAGTCGCTGTCCAGCGCCTTGCGCAGCGCGGTCTCCTGGGTGTCGGTGATGGTGCTATTCAGGCTGTCGCCGTAGAGCACCTGGAAGTCCTTGCCCTCGATCATCAGCAGCAGCATGTCATTCTGCCCCAGGCCCCATTCTTTGCCCAGCATAGTGGCGTACCGCTTGGCGGACCAGCCGTGGGTACTGTCCACCGTGGCCACGGCAATGGCGGCATGGTACCGACTATCCCACTGTTGGTTATAGCTCTCCAGTGTTTCCCGGGTGGACTCCGTCAGCATGGCCGCGTCGTCGGCGATCCACTGATGATACTCCACCGCAATAGGCTTGCGGCTGAGGCCGTACACGGACCCGGCCACGATCACCAGCACCAGCACCGCCAAGGCAAAGCCCCGGCTCTTGAATACCTTCATGTTTCCGCTCCTTTCACGGAGGATCTTACTTGTGCAGCTCCATGAGCTTCTGCTTCAGCTCGCCCTCGATGCGGCCCAGCTCGGCCTCGGCGGCCTTGCGCTTGGCGGCGCCCTCCTGCTGAATGGCCAGCACCTCGTCCAGGGTGGAGATGAGCTGCTGGTTGGTGTGCTGCAGGGTCTCAATATCCACGATGGAGCGCTCGGCCTCCTTGGCGGTGGCGATGGTGCCCATCTTCAGGGTGTCGGCGTTCTTCTTCAGCAGCTCGTTGGTCATCTCGGTGACGGCGTTCTGAGCGGCGGTAGCCTGGCGGCCATGCTCCATGCCCAGGGCCAGCACCATCTGGCTCTTCCACAGGGGGATGGTGTTCA
>CAVKFX010000078.1:0-6222 GCA_963655625.1 uncultured Eubacteriales bacterium
TCTGGTCGCCATAGCAGGAGGTATCGGTGCAGCAGCCGTTGGTGATGAACACCAGGTCATCCTCGATCAGGTCAATGGTTTGCTCCCGGCCGTCCTTGACATAGACGATCTGACGGGCGAGCTTCTTGCCGCCTACGGTTTCGATGATGACATTCTTCACATCCATGCCGTATTCGATGCGCACCCCATGAGACTCCAAATATTTCACCAGCGGCAGGATCATGCTCTCATACTGGTTATACTTGGTAAAGCGCAGGGCGCTGAAATCAGGCAGGCCGTCGATGTGGTGGACATAACGGCACAGATACCGCTTCATCTCCAGGGCACTGGACCAGCGCTGGAAGGCGAACATGGTCTGCCAATACAGCCAGAAATTGGTGCTCCAGAAGGAATCCGGCAGCAAATCGGAGATCTTCTTGTCCTCCAGATCCTTTTCCGGGGTCATGAACAGCTGGGAAAGGGCCATGGCGGAGGCTTTATCCAGCTTAAACTGCTTGTCGGTGTGGGCATCCTCGCCGCAGTTTATGCTGGCACGGCACAGAGAGTAGTTGGGGTCGTGCTTGTTGAGCCAGTAATACTCATCCAGCACGGAAACACCCGGCGTCTCAATAGAGGGTACATCCCGGAAGGTGTCCCACATGACCTCGAAATGGTTATCCATCTCACGGCCGCCCCGCATGAAGAAGCCCTTGGTAATATCCTTGCGGCCGTCGCAGCTGCCGCCGGCCAGGTCCAGCTTTTCAAATACATGGATATGCTCGCCCTTCATCTGCCCGTCGCGGACCAGGTAGAAGGCCGCGGTCAGGCCGGCCAAACCGGTGCCGATGATATAGGCCGACTTTTTATCCACATCCTTGGGCTTTTCGGGATGAGCAAAGGCTTCATAAGTTCCTGCAGAGTAATACATAACAAATACCTCCTGTGTTTTTTCTTTTTATGCCCTTATTATACCCGCTGCTTTCAGGTTTACCATAAGCAGAAAAACCCCCGTGATAAAAGTCTTATCACGGGGGCGGAATGTGTAAAAAATATTATCAAATTTGTAAAAATGATAAAATCAGAACTGGAATCGGGAGAGCGCCGCTGATACAGAACCCTTGATCAGCTTGGCAAGCCTATCCACGATCTGCTGTGGATCCTCACGCATGTCGTCCTTAATCCAATCGAGCATGAGTCCAATAAATATGTACGAATAAATTTGGGCGATAAACTGCTTGTCCTCGTCACGGACCTTCATTTCGCCGGCTTCTTCATTGATCACACCCAGCAAGAGCCGGTCTACCAGGGGCTGCAGATATTTTTCCACCTGCTCCCCGTGGACGCAGCGATAAACATTCAGAATAAAAGGCTTATTATCCTGCACCGCCTCGAAAATCTGCAAAAGTCCCTGCTGCCAGGTTTCATAAGTCTTTTTTTCGTCCAGCGCTCTCCTGGCGTCCTCCAGGCATGACCATTCCACGAGATCATAAATATCTTTGAAATGGTAATAAAAGGTCATGCGGTTGATACCGCAGTCATCAGCAATGTCATTGATGGTGATTTTAGTCAGCGGCTTTTTCAGCAGCAGGTTCTTCAGCGACTGCTCCAAGGCTCGCTTTGTTATCTGGGACATAATAGCTTGCTCCTTCCCTACATGATCGGCCTCGCAGCATTTCTCCGCAAATTGATGGTCATCGCTTAGTCGGCGACCTGAATAGCAGTGGTTAAAAACGTATCAAAAAGCACACCTAACCGGTCTACGCTCTCATCAATATCATTCTCCATATGGTTCCAGAAAAACTGCATGACAAAGCCGATATAAGCATAACGGCAAAAAGATGCGATATTGCGAAGACGATCATCTGAAATCGGGCGTCCCTCTGCCACTTGCTGTACCGCTTTCAGGAAAACATCATCAGTCAAAGAAAAGATATATCGCTCCAAATGGTCACGGGAAAGACCATCAAACACATGATAAACTGTTTTCGGATGGGCTTTGCATTGATGCAGCACGGCTTTGGTCGTGCTTTTCCATTCAATAGGGGCATTGCTGGGGATAAATGATTCTGCCCTTTCCCGAAACCACGCATCCAGCAAAGCATAGATGTCCTGATAATGATAATAGAACGTATTGGGACTGACACCCGCTCGTTTGACTAAAGCTGCTACGGTGATCTTGTCAAACGGAAGCTCCTCCAGCATTTCTTGAAATGCGGACATGATGAGCTTTTTTGTATATAAAGCCATATACACCCTCCTAAGTATGGGGAATTCTAATTCGTCTCTAAGCTGTATTTTACAAGATTTGAGGAGAAAACGCAAGATTCTCCAGAACGGAGATCATCCGCTCTTTCGTGGAGAAGATCGAGGTGAAGAAACCGGAGAAAGTCCCCGGCACACGGACAAAAAAGCAGACCTTGGTCATCTGGTGGAACTTTATCGGCGTAGTCGATGTCCCGCAACAAGAGCAAAAAGAAACGGCATAGCCTACATGATCGTAAGCTATGCCGTATTCTTTTGAGCATCCTTCGTCCTTAAGTGAATGCGGACTTGGGCCTCGTTTTACTTGTTTTATTATGCAGCCTCGGGGCGTCAGCCCACGGCATACCGGGCGAAGGTGTTGTTCACCAGCTTGTCAAAGGGTACCCACTGGCTATGCGCCAGCTCCCCGGCCTGCTCCATCACCGTCTCCAGACGCTCCAGGGCCTGCTGCTCCATAATGGGCGTGGCGTTCCAGGCGTCGATCTGCCGATGCCGGGCGGTGACGGCCTCCAGCTCCTCCAGGCTCGTGTCCGGGAACTGGTCGATGATGGCCTCGGCCACCTCCCGGTCCGTGTGCCCGGCTACCCATTTCTGGGCCTTGGCAATGGCGTTTACGAACCGCTGGGCCGTGTCGGCGTTCTTTTCCAGCCAGCTGAGGTTGGCAAAGTACGCGGTGTAGGGAATTTCGCCGCTCTCCTGGCCGATGGAGGTGAGTACATAGCCCTGCCCGGCCCGCTCCACCTGGGTGGCTGTGGGCTCAAAGAGGGCCACATAGTCCCCCTGGCCGCCGGTGAAGGCCCCGGCCATCATGTTGAACTGCACGGAGGTATCCACCGTCACGTCTACCCCGGGGGTCAGGCCGTTCTGCCGCAGGACATATTCCAGGGTCATCTCCGGTACGCCGCCCTTGCGGCCGCCGATGATGGTCTTACCCCGCAAGTCCTCCCAGGAGAAGGCGCCGTCGGAGCGGCCCACCAGGAACGAGCCGTCCCGCTTGGTCAGCTGGGCGATGATCTGGGGGTGGTCGGCCTTGCCCTGGTTATACACATAGATGCTGGCCTCGGGCCCCGCCAGGCCGATGTCCGACTGGCCGGAGACCACAGCGGTCATGACCTTGTCGGCCCCGCCGCCGTTTGTAAGCTCCACCTGCAGGCCCTCGGCCGCAAAGAATCCCTGGCTCATGGCCACATACTGGGGCGCATAAAACACCGAGTGGGTGACCTCGTTGAGCCGCACCACTGTGGCGTCCTGCTTGCCGCAGGCGCACAGCCCCGGCACGATCATCAGTGCAGCCAGCAAAAATGTCAGCAGTTTTTTCATAGTCCTTTCCCCCAAAAACGATTCAAAAATTTTTCCACCCACAGCACCAGCCGGTACATCACCACCGCCGCCGCTGCCAGGATCACCACACTGGTCATGACCAGATCCATGTTGAACACCTGGGAGCCGTAGACGATGAGATACCCCAGCCCGGCCTGCGAGACAAGAAACTCCCCCATGATGACGCCCACCCAGGAAAGCCCTACATTCACCTTCAGGGTGGAAAACAGGGTGGGCGCGTTGGCCGGGAATACCAGCAGCCACAGGATCTGCCAGCGGCTGGCCCCCAGGGAGCGCAGCAGGCGAATCTTTTCTTCATCCGTAGACAGAAAGCCCTGGTACATGTTCAGTATGGTCACGATCAAGGAGATGGCCAGGGTCATGACGATGATGGCCCCCTGACCGGCCCCCATCCACACAATGAAAATGGGGCCCAGGGCCGTTTTAGGCAGGGCGTTGAGCACCACCAGGTAGGGGTCCAGGATCCGGGCCAGCTTCCCCGACCACCACATGAAGATGGCCACCACCGTGCCCAATGCCGTGCCGGAGAGGAAACCGATGACCGTTTCGCCGCAGGATACGCCGATATGCCGCCATAGATCGCCGCTGCGGCAAAGGGATGCGAAGGTGGTGACCATGCGGCTGGGGCAGCTGGTGAGGAAGCCGTCGGACAGGCCCGTCCGGCAGCACAGCTCCCACAGGGCCAACAGACCCAACAGCAGAGCTATCTGCCACAGATGCACCTGCCGATTCTGCCGCCGGTTGGCCAGCAGATAGGCCTGTCGGGCCGGGGAAGGGGAGGCGCTATTCATGGTGATCCAGCTCCTTCCATATGGCTTGAAAATAGGTGTGAAAGGCCTCGGTGTCCCGGCGCTCCAGGGGCGACAGCCCCCGCAGGGCCGCCAGGTCGTGGATGCTTTTCACCACGGCGGGCCGGGCGCTGAGGACGAAAATGCGGTCCGATAGGCTGATGGCCTCGGAAATGTCGTGGGTGACCAGGAGGGCGGTCTTCCCCTCCTGCCTAATGATGCGGCTGATGTCCGAGGACACGGAGAGACGGGTCTGGAAGTCCAGGGCGGAGAACGGCTCATCCAGCAGCAAAATTTTCGGGTTCGTGGCCATGGTGCGGATAAGGGCGCAGCGCTGACGCATCCCCCCGGAGAGCTGGGCGGGCCGCTTCCGGGCGAAGTCCCACAGGCCATAACGCCGCAGGAGCGTGTCGGCGTAGGTCAGGGCTTCGGGGGTACGCCTTTTAGCCACGGTAAGCCCCAGGGTCACGTTGTCCCGGATGGTGCGCCAGGGAAACAGCTGATCCCGCTGGGGCATGAACCCGACCTTGCCGGAGGGACCGCGGACGGGGGCACCGTCCACCTCCACCGTGCCGGCGGTAAGGGACTCCAGCCCGGAGATTACCGACAGCAGTGTGGATTTGCCGCAGCCGGAGGGGCCCACCACGCTGCAAAACTCCCCCGGGGCGATGTCTATGTCCACCCGCCGCAGAGCCTCCACCTCGCCGTCGGGCGCCTGATACACAAAGGACGCGCCGCGAAGATGAATCATTTGATCTGCCTCCTTTGCTGAGAGAAATGACTCTCCGTGGTCATACTATGCCGCCGCAGAGGAGAGGGTGCGAAGAGAAGCCCGCCGAAAACCCCTCCGGGTTTTTCCGACAAAAGGCTTGCAGTCTGCTGCGCGCATAATTTTGAGCCTTTAGCTCAAAATTCCGCACTGGCAGCCTGAGCGGTATTTTTCCCCACGCACATGTCGCGGTGAAAAAAGATTACAATTTTTCGCGTCTGCGGACGCGAACGCTGCGAGGCTATAAAAAAGGAACCGCCTTGGCGGTTCCTTTTAGACTGTGTTGGGATAAGCGCCGTTATTGACCGGCGGACTCCCGGGGCGCAGCGGCGGCAGGGACGGCATCCAGCTCCTTCACCCAGCAGCGGCGGCGCTTGTGCTGCTCCAGGGGAAAATTCTGCCACTGGGTCTGCACTTTTTCGTTTTCCTCCAGCATGGGGCCGGTCTCGGCGTAGCGGATGCCCATTTTCCGGCAGCCCTGCATCACCTCGCTGAGAATGATGGCGTTGACGCCCTTGCCCTGGAGATCCGGCCGCACGGCGATAAGCAGCAGGTCGATGGTGTCGTTTTTTCGGAAGGCGTGGAGTACATGGACCCAGCCTGTGGGCAGCAGCCGGCCCCGGCTCTTTTTCAGCGCCTCGGCAATGCTGGGCGCGCTGACGCCGAAGGCCACCAGCTCGTCCCGCTCGTTCATCACGAAGCAGGTGAGCTTGGGGTTGATAAGGGGGGCGAACTTCATGCTGTACTTTTTGATCTGCTCCGGGGTCAGCTCCACGGTGCCGTAGAGGGGGGCGTAGGCCTCGTTCACCAGCTGGAAAAAGGGCTTCAGCAGGGGAAAATAGTCCAGCCGGGTGCGGACTTTCAGGGTGTGCAGCTTCTGCCGCCGCTGCACATAGGCCGAGAGCTTGGCCCAGCGGGCGATGGTCTTTTCATCGTCGGGGGCGGAAATGAGATTTTCCACCCAATCCACGTCCTTCACATAGCCCAGCGCCGCCATGTGCTGCATATAATAGGGGTGATTATAGTATGTAAAGAAGCAGCCCCGGCGGTCAAAGCCCTCCACCAGCATGCCCTCCCGGTCCA
>CAVKFX010000079.1:0-5072 GCA_963655625.1 uncultured Eubacteriales bacterium
TGGAGTTCTGCCACAAGGTGGGCCTGGACTATGTGTCCTGCTCTCCCTTCCGTGTTCCCATCGCCCGTCTGGCCGCCGCACAGGCTGCCATCAAGGATCAGCACTGATGCTATCCTGACCCAGGGCCTGTAGAGACACCCAATCCCAATAAAAACCAAAAAAAGCCGGCCGCACAGCCCTTGAAAGCTGTGCGGCCGGCTTTTTTTATATGGGAGTCCTGCCGTGCTTTATAAATTTTTCAGCGCACCACGCCGAAGTGGAACAGATAGTCCCGCCAAAGGGGGTAATACGCGGCCTTCACATGTACGCCGTCGCCGGAATAGTCCGCCCGCAGGGCGCCGCCAGAGTCGTCAAAGACCGGGTTGCAGTCGATGAAAAACACGTTCACGTTGTCGGCCAGCTTCTGCAGCTCCGCATTGCGGGCGTTGATGGTGGAGTTTGTGTAGAAGGTGGTGTCTGATTTTTCCTGGGTGGTGTGGAAAATAGCCTGCAAAAATACGATGGCGTCGGGCTGCAGGCTGCGGACCTGGTCCAGCAGGACCTTGTACTGGGCCGCCCAGCTCTCCGCCGAGCCCGTGCCCAGCTCGTTGATGCCCAGCATCATGTAGATCTTGCCGTAGCGCTTGCCCGACAGGGCCTGGGCCAGGGTCTGCCCGCCGGGGAAATCCGCATCCTCCGCCGCCGACCAAACCGTCAGCCCGGTGCAGCAGAGATAGGCGGCGTTGGGCAGCCCCCCATAGTCCATGAAGCCGTCCGTGTGGGAGTCGCCGATAAAGACCGCGTCGTCAAAATAGGACGCATCCACCTGGGTAAATCGGGCGTCCGGCTCCGGGATGGGGGCGGGGGCGGGCTCGGGCTCCGGCTCCGGGCTCGGTTCCGGCTCGGGAATTGGCTCGGGTTCCGGTTCAGGTTCCGGCTCCGGTGTGGGTTCCGGCCGCGGCTGGGGCAGGGGCAGGGGCTCCGGTTCCGGCTCGTCCGCAGGCGGCGCAGTCCAGGGATACACTCCGTCGGCCAGGGCGGTGGCCATGGCCGCCACCGGCGGCGTCAGGGGCGCCAGCTTTTTCAGGTAGTCCCGGTAAACGCCGGTGGGGTCCACAGCGGCGTACACATTCAGCAAAACGGCGCTCACAAGGCACAGGGGCAGGAGCAGATAAGCTTTTCGGAAGGCCATGGTCGATCACCTCAAAAACGGGAATAAAGGAACGCGCTGCCCGAGGAGGTGGCGATGAAATACACGCACACCCAAAAGAGCAGGAACAGGGCCGCCTGCATCCACAGGCGCTCCCGGTATTTTTCAAAGAAGCGGCGGGGCTTCGGCAGGCAGAGAAGAATGCTCACCAGCAGGAGCCACCAATAGGAGGCCAACTGCTTGGCTGCATCCTGGGCGGAAACGGCGCCCGGCGTCCCGAAAAATGGGAACAGCCGGGAAAAGTACGCGCCCAGGTCCCGCAGATCCGTAATGCGGAAAATGACCCACGTCAGCGGAATGACAAACACCAGATACATGTGGGAGAGGACCCTGTGCCGCTTCAAAAAGCCGCCGATGCAGAACTTCTCCAGCAGGATGAGAGCCAGCAGTGCGGCGCCCCACAGTACAAAGTTCCAGCTGGCCCCGTGCCACAGGCCCGTGCAGAGCCATACCACCGTCAGGGCCAGGGCCGTGCGGGCCTTGCCGTGGCGGCTGCCGCCCAGGGGGATATACAGGTAATCCCGGAACCAGGTGCCCAGGGTGATGTGCCAGCGGCGGTAAAATTCGCTTACCGAGCGGGCGGTGTAGGGCAGGTCAAAGTTCCGGGGCACGGGCAGGCCCAGCATCTGTCCCAGCCCCATGGCCATGAGGGAGTAGCCGGAAAAGTCGAGATACAGCTGCAGGCTGTAGCTCACCGCCCCCAGCCAGGCCAGGGGTGTGGAGAGGTACTCATACCCGATGCGCTCCATGGCCGCCCACAGGGGTGCCAGCTGGTCGGCCAGCAGCACCTTGCAGCCCAGGCCCACAATAAAGTATTCCAGGCCCGCCATAATATCCTGCCGCCGGATGGTCCGCTCCTTCAGCGGGCCGCGCCAGTCGTGCCAGCGGAGGATGGGTCCCATGGTCAGCTGGGGAAAAGCCAGGGTGAAGGCGGCGTAGTCTATGATATTTCGCTCCGGCTTCTCACCCCGGTACACGTCTATCAGATAGCCCATGCTCTGAAAGAGGTAAAAGCTCACGCCCAAAGGCAGGACGATCCGGGGCAGGGGGATAGTCTGGCCGGTCAGACCGTTCCAGTTCTCCAGGAAAAAGGCGGCATATTTGAAATACACCAGGCACAGCAGGTCCGTCGCCAGGGCCGCGGCCAGCAGGACCCGGCGCGGGGCCTTGCCCCTGCCGGCCATGAGCCGGGCCAGGCCATAGTGCAGCAGGATGACACCGCCCAGCAGCAGCGCATCCCGGGCCCCCGCGCCCCAATAATAGAACGCCGCGCTGCCCAGCACCAGGACCGCATTTTTCAGCCGGAAGGGAAGCAAATAATAAACCACTAAGAACAGCGGCAGAAAATAAAACAAGAATTGCAGATTGGAAAAGTTCACGGGGAAAACTCCTGTCCTCCATAGTCTCAGCCCGGCTCCCGGCGTAGCCGCGCCGTCGGGCGTTACCTCTATCATAAGAGATAGCGCTCCGCCCTTCCACTCCATAAGAGTAACAATTTTGATTCCTTTTTGTAACAGAGTGCCCACTGCCAGGAAAATACCGCCCGGGAATTACCCGGGCCGTGCGCCGCTGCGCCGCCGGGACGAAACGATTTCACATGGATTTTTTATTTTTTTAAATTTATTCTAAGGCGCGCCCCGTATACTGCCCTCAACGATCAAGAAAGGAGCAAGCCCTTATGAAATACCGTCACGAGTGGAAGCACGAGATCACCGCATTCGATGTCCTCTGCCTGCGTCAGCGGCTTTCGGCTGTGATGCAGGCGGACCCCCACGCCTTGGGCGGGCGCTACCGCGTGCGCAGCCTGTATTTCGACGACCTCCGGGACACGGCCCTGCGGGAAAAGCTGGACGGCGTCAGCCACCGGGAAAAGTTCCGCCTGCGCTGCTATAACGGCGACGACAGCTACCTGGTGCTGGAGAAAAAGAGCAAGATAGGCGGTCTGTGCGCCAAGGAGCAGGCCCGCCCGGACCAGCGCCAAATTTCTCCGTAGGGCGGGGTGACCACACCCCGCCGCCATCCACACACCGCCGCAGGGACATCCGCACCCCGTCCCCCCAAGGAATAAATCAAAAAAGGAGAAATCATTATGACCTTCTCAGACATCTTCAAATCCAGCTTCCTGGAGAACGTCACCAGCGTCTCCGTCCTGGATATGGTCCTGGCCCTGGGCCTGGCCTTTGCCATAGGTCTGTTCATCTTTCTCATCTATCGCAAGACCTACGCCGGGGTCATGTATTCCGCCAGCTTCGGCGTGACCCTGGTGGGCCTCACCATGATCTCCACCTTTGTCATCCTGGCCGTCACGTCCAATGTGGTGCTGTCTTTGGGTATGGTGGGTGCCCTGTCCATCGTCCGTTTCCGGACGGCCATCAAGGAGCCCCTGGACATCGCCTTTCTGTTTTGGTCCATCGCCGCGGGCATCGTCCTGGCCGCCGGGATGATCCCCCTGGCCGTATTCGGCAGTGTGTTCATCGGCCTGGTGCTGCTGGTGTTCGCCAATAAAAAGAGCCACGTGGCCCCCTACATGGTGGTCCTCCACTGCGACGGCCAGGACGCCGAAAAGCACGCCATGGACTTCCTCCAGACCAAGGTGAAAAAGTGCGTCGTTAAAAGTAAGACCGTCCAAAAGAACGCCGTGGAGCTCACCGCTGAAATTCGCCTGGCTGATGAAAACACCGGCTTTGTCAACGCCCTAAGCCAGATCCCCGGCGTTGAAAGCGCCGTGCTGGTCAGCTACAACGGCGAATACATGGGCTAAAGGAGACGCCCCATGTCCACAAACAAGCATTTTTCCGCCGTGTGCGCCGTGGTGCTTGCCCTGGCCCTGGTCATCACGGTGCTGTTCATGAACGGCGAAAAGCTGGGCATCCGTGTCATCCGGGACGAGGATTCCGAGACCAACGAGTCCTCCCGGTATTTCACCGCCAACGACCAAAACACCGACTGGACGGCCACTGCCACCATCGCCCTCAGCGGCGACACCGCCACCGTCAGCGGCTCCGGGGCCTATGTGAGCGGCGGCAGCGTCACCATCGCCGCCGCCGGGTATTACGACATCACCGGCACCCTCACGGATGGCAGCCTCATCGTGGACGCCGGGAAGAGCGCCAAGGTTTTCATCCGCTTAAACGGCGTGACCATCACCTGCACCGACGACGCCGCCATCCGGGTAAACCAGGCGGATAAGGTCTTTCTGACCCTGGCGGACGGCACGGAGAACGCCGTCACCTCCGGCGCAAATTACAGCGAAACCGCCGTGGCTGATAAGACCGACGGCGCCATCTTCTCCCACGACGATCTGACCATCAACGGCGCCGGGTCCCTCACCGTCACCGCCGCCTATAAGCACGGCATCGCCGGGGGCGACAGTCTGCGCATCACCGGCGGCACTATCACCGTCACCGCCCCCTCGGATACCATCCATGTAAACGATGCGCTGCACATCACCGGCGCGTCCCTCACTCTGAACGCCGGGGATGACGCCATCCACAGCGATGCTTCCATCGCCGTCCTGGGCGGCAGTATCACGGTCAATAGCTGCTATGAGGGCATCGAGGCCCCGGAAATTCTCGTGGAGGACGGCGACATCACCGTCACCTCCACCGACGACGGCGTCAACGCCTGCGGCACGGAGACCGCCGAAGGAAATCTCCCCAGCGTCACCATAAACGGCGGCACCGTGACATTACTGAACCCCTCCGGCCGGGACGCCGACGGCATCGACTCCAACGGCAATATCGATATAAACGGCGGCCGGGTCTATATCAGCCTGGTGGGCGACGGCAGCAACTGCGCCCTGGACTACGGCAGCGAGAACGGCGGCGTCTGCCGCATAAACGGCGGTACCGTGGTGGCCTGCGGCGGCTCGACCATGCTGGAG
>CAVKFX010000079.1:5082-23734 GCA_963655625.1 uncultured Eubacteriales bacterium
CTCCGCCCAGCCCTCCCTGCTTTATGCCGGGGCCACCCAAGCGGCGGGGACGGAGATTGCCCTGCAAGCTGCCGACGGCAAGACGCTTCTCACCTTCGCCGCACCCAACAGCTTCTCTGCCGTGCTGGTCAGTTGCCCCGAGATGCAGACCGGCAGCACCTACACCCTGGCCCTGGCCCTGGGCCTGGCTGTGGCCGCCCTCTACCGCAAAGACTGACGCCCCCTATTGACAGCGATTTTCTCTCTTTGCTATAATGGACCCACCAAGACAAAGGAGGACGCCCCCATGAAGCGCATCGACACCTGCACCAAAACCGATCTCTTAGTGGGCCTGCTCCTTGCGGGCATCGTGTCGGTGCTGCTGGCCTACCGCATCTTCGCCTACCTCTGCGAGGTGACGGCCTTTCAGTGGTGGATGATCCTCCTGGGGTTCCTCTGTGCGGCGCTGGCCATCGGCGGCTTTTTAGTCGCCCGCCGGGCCTGGAAACGCCTCCAATACCTGCGGGATAATCCGGATGAGTAACAACACCACCAAAGAATAACGGCACCACCCCCGGCAATTCACCGGGGGTGGTGTTTTGTGGGAAGCCTTGTTTTACCCGTTAAAAATGTGTTATACTTCATATATACTTTTCTGCAAACCTCTGCAAAGGAGACCACACCATGCGAAAGTTTACCGCCGATCCCCAGGCGCTGTTCCGGTATCGGGGCCTGCCCCCGGTGGGCGTCACCGTCTCCATGGCCCTCCAGCACCTGGTGGCCATGATCGTAGGCTGCGTTACCCCCGCCATTATCATCGCCCACGCCGCCGGGCTCACTCACCAGGAGCAGGTGCTGCTGATCCAGGCATCCCTGGTGATGTCCGCCGTTACAACGCTGCTGCAGCTGTTTCCCATCGCTGGCCGCTTTGGCTCGGGCCTGCCGGTGATCTTCGGCGTCAGCTTTGCCTACCTCCCCAGCATGCAGGCCATCGCCACCGGGAGGGGCGGCATGGCGGCCGTAGCCGGGGCCATGATCGTGGGCGGTATCATCGCCACCCTGGTGGGCCTTTTCATAAAGCCCATCCGCCGTCTTTTCCCGCCCGTCATCACCGGCACGGTGGTCTTTACCATCGGCCTGTCCCTCTATCCCACCGCCATCAATTACATGGCCGGCGGCGCGTCCAACAACTATCAGTCCGTGGTGGAGGACCGGGGCCTTACCGAGGCCCTGGTCTATGGCTCCTGGCAAAACTGGGCCATCGCCGCCTTCACCCTGGCGGTGGTGATGCTGCTGACCAACCATGGCCGGGGCATCTGCAAGCTGGCCTCCATCCTCCTGGGCATCCTGGCCGGGTACGCCGTGGCGCTGATGGCCGGGATGGTGGATCTCTCCGGCGTCGCCGATGCCGCCTGGTTCTCCCTGCCCAAGCCCGTGCCCTTCGGCGTGACCTTTGAAGTCTCCGGCTGTGTGGCCCTGGGGCTGCTGTTCGCCATCAATTCCATCCAGGCCATCGGCGATCTTACCGCTACCACCGTGGGCGGCATGGACCGGGAGCCCACCACCCGGGAGCTTCAGGGGGGCATCGTGGCCTATGGTGTAGCCAATGTTATAACGGCGCTGCTGGGCGGCCTGCCCACGGCCACCTACTCGCAGAATGTGGGCATCGTGGCCACCAATAAGGTGGTCAACCGCTGGGTCTTTGCCCTCACTGGCGACTTCCTCCTTCTGGCGGGTGTGGTGCCGAAATTCTCCGCCGCCCTCACCACCATTCCCCAGTGCGTCCTGGGCGGGGCCACCGTGGCGGTGTTCTCCACCATCGCCATGACCGGCATGAAGCTCATTGCCGCCGAGGGCATCACCGCCCGTAATACCACCATCGTGGGCCTGTCTGCGGCCCTGGGTGTGGGCATCTCCCAGGCCTCCGCCGCCCTGGCCCAGTTCCCCGAGGCCGTCACCACCATCTTCGGCAAGTCCCCGGTGGTCATCGCCACCCTCATGGCCGTGTTCCTGAATTTGGTTCTGCCCAAGGAGGAAAAATAACGCCCCACGCGAACGCAAAAAATGCACCCGTAGGGGCCGGCGGTTGCCCACCGTCGTGCCAACCGATTCCCGGCTACTGTCGTGCCCGCCAATCGGGGCACTTCCTCGAAACCGGCTCGCTGCATCTGCCACTGGCAGCGCTTCGCCGATTTCCCCGACGGCCCGTTTTCCGCACCCCTTGTAACGGACGCGGGGCGATGTGGGCATCGCCCCCTACGAAATCCTATCGGTAAACACTCCGTAGGGGCCGATGCCTACATCGGCCCGTCCGGGCTTGCACCGCATTTCTTATAATGTGTCATTGCGAGGGCGCAAAGCACCCGTGGCAATCCGTACCCCCTAACCTACCACAAAAAATGACCGCCCCCGGCGGTCATTTTTCACGCAAAAATTCACTTATCCTCCACCCCGTGGAACCGCTCATACACCGCCAAGGCCACAGCCTTGGGCAGGGCCGCCTCCAGCTCCGGCAGCTCCGCCTGCGTCACGGCCTTCACGGTGCCGAATTGCTGCAGCAGCTTCTTTCGCCGCACCTCCCCCAGCCCGGGGATGCCCTCCAGCCGGGACCGCGTGGCGCTGCGGCTGTGCTTTTTCCGGTGGTAGGTGATGGCAAAGCGGTGGACCTCCTCCTGCACTTGTCCCACCAGGGCAAAAAGCGGCGGGCTCTGCTGTATGCCCAGCTCCTGCCCCCGGGCCGTCATCAGCGCCCGGGTCCGGTGCCTGTCGTCCTTCACCATGCCCAAAACCGGCACGGAAAGTCCCTTTTCCGCCAAGGCCTGCTCCGCCACGGCGGCGTGCTGCCGGCCGCCGTCCATTAAGATCAGATCCGGCAGGGGGCTGAATTTCTCGTCCCCATCCAAATACCGCTGGAGCCGCCGCCCCAAAATTTCCTCCATGGCTCCGTAGTCGTCCGGGTGATCCAGGGTTTTCACCTGGAATTTCCGATAGTCCCGCTTCAGGGGCCTGCCGTCCTGAAAAACCACCATAGAGGCCACCATGTCGGCGCTGCCGGTGTTGGAAATGTCGTAGGCCTCTATGCGGCGGGGTCCGGTGGAAAGCCCCGCCAGGGCGCCCAGCTGCTCCAGGGTCTTGCTTGTGCGCTCCGCCTCGGAGGTAATGCGCTCCGTCTCCTCCCGGGCGTTGCTTTGGGCCATGCGCAGCAGCTCCGCCCGCTGGCCCCGCTGGGGCACCCGCAGATTAACCCGGTGGCCGCAGTCCCGGCTCAGCAGCTCCTCCAGGGCCTCCGCGTCCTCCGGCAGCGCCGCCACGCAGATTTCCTTGGGCGCCGCGCCCCGGCCCGCGTAATATTGCCGCAGCACGGCGGAGAGGGTCTCCCCCTCGTCCTCCTCGGCTCCGGCGGAGAGCACCTTTACCTCCCGACCCAGGAGGTTTCCCTCCTCCAAATGCAGCACGCCGAAGCCCCAGCGCACCTGGCCCCGGTACAGGCCCCATACATCCGTGTCGGCGCACACCCCGGCAATGACCCCCTGGGTCTTGCCCAGCACGCTCACCGCCCGGATGCGGTCCCGCAGGGCGGCGGCCCGTTCAAAGTCCAGCTCCTCCGCCGCCTGGGCCATTTCCTGCTCCATCTCCCGGGTCAGGGCCCGGTAGTGCCCGCTGAAGATCCGCGCCGCCTGCTCAATGCGCCGCTGATACTCCGCCTGTCCCGGCCCCTCCGGGCGGCAGAAGCCGTCGCATTTTCCGATGTGCAGATTCAGGCAGGGCCGCTCTTTTCCGATGTCCCGGGGGAATTTCCGGCTGCAGGTGGGGAGCTTCAGCGCCCCGCATACCGCTTCAATGGCCAGTCTGGTCTCCCGCCGCCCGCCAAAGGGCCCGAAGTACCGGGCCCCGTCCTCCTCCGCCCGGCTCACCAGGGAAAACCGGGGGTACGCCGCCCCCTTGTCCAGGCGCACAAAGGGATAGCCCTTGTCGTCCTTTAGGAGGATGTTAAACCGGGGCATATGGCGCTTGATCAGCGAGTTTTCCAGCACCAGGGCCTCAAACTCCGACCGCACCAAAATGGTGTCGAAACGGTCCACCTGGGACACCATCATTTTTGTTTTGCTGTTGTGGGAGGCGGTGTCCTGAAAATATTGGCTCACCCGGTTTTTCAGCTTCTTGGCCTTGCCCACATAGATCACCTGCCCGCCGCTATCCATCATCAGATAGACCCCCGGCGCCAGCGGCAGGTCATTGGCCTTCTCCCGCAATTCGTCCTTGGTCATATATAGTCCTCTCCGTATATTTTTATTATATCGTGGTGTTTTCTGAAATCTATAAAATGCTTGGTAAAAATGATTGTGTGAGAGCGATTTTGTTGTTCTTGACAGATGCGCAAAACAATGATAATCTAAATAAAGGCAATATGAAGAAAAAAATGTTATCAGGGAGAAGGAGTGGTTATCTATGAAAAAATCCATAGCTGTAATACTTTCGCTCATAATGATTCTATCGATTTTTGGATGTAGTTCAAAAAATCACGATGGTGAAGCAAAATCCCCATCGGGATCCTCTATCCAAAAGGGCAGAAATTACCAGGAAGTAGTTAAGGATTTTGAAGAACACGGATTTACCAACATCAAAACTGAGAAGATTGAAGACCTTGTAACTGGATGGATAACAAAAGATGGTGAGGTTGAAAGCGTATCAATCGGCGGAGATACAGAATATTCGCCTGATGTATGGTATCCATCTAATGTGGATGTGGTTATAAGTTACCACACATTTTCAGCCAATAACCAAGGAGAAGATTCAACGAGCATTGATACTGAGACTAATGCTCCCGAGAGTGAAACCTTGACCGTTAATAATTGCACAGATTTGCAAGCAATTCTAAATATTAAGTCTGATATCGACCCCGCTTATTCTGATTTTGCAGAGAAATACTCGAAAAATACAGTTCAATTTGATGGCTGTATAACATATTTGGTGAATCACGACAGCTACAAAACCCGATACGATCTACTTCTGAGTGCAGGCGATTACGTTGATGAAAATACTGCAAATCCGGGACCGATTTTTAAGCTTAATGATGTTGGGGCGTTTGATTTATGCGGGACTACGGAGATGCCAAGCTACATTAAAATCGGTGCAAATGTCGTTGTTACTGCAAAAGTAAAGCAGTTCAATCAGCAGGCAGGTGTTTTTGAACTTGAAATTGTAAAATTGGAGGCAAGATAAAGTGTTTGGTAGAAAGAGGCGCGGTGAAAACACCGGGCCTCTTTTTCAGTTTAATCCCTCCGCCTTCACCGCGAACAGCGTCTCGATCCTTGCCCGCAGCGCCTCGCTCTCGGGCTTTTCCAGCGCGGGATCGTCCGCCATCCAGTCCTTCGCCGCCTGCTGGGCCTCGCCTAAGAGCGCCATGTCGCAGCTGAGATCCGCGATTTTCAGCGCCGGCAGCCCGTGCTGCCGCTGGCCGAAGAAGTCGCCGGGCCCCCGGATGGCCAGGTCCTCCCGGGAAATTTCAAACCCGTCGTTGGTGCGGGTCATCACCTTCAGCCGCCGCTTCGTCTCCTCCGACGGATGCTCCGAGAGCAAAATGCAGTAGCTTTTCGCCTGCCCCCGGCCCACCCGGCCCCGGAGCTGGTGCAGCTGCGAAAGGCCGAAGCGCTCGGCGTTCTCCACCACCATGCAGGTGGCGTTGGGCACATCCACGCCCACCTCCACCACCGTGGTGGACACCAAAATGTCCCCGCTCCCGGCGGCAAAGTCCTCCATGACCTTTTCCTTTTCCTTGGGCTTCATTTTCCCGTGGAGCAGGCACACCCGCAGATCCGGGAATACCTCCTCCCGCAGCTTTTTGGCGTAGGCCGCGGCGGCCTTGCGCTCGTCGGGCAGCTGATCCTCCTGCCCCACCAGCGGGCACACGATGAATACCTGATGCCCCTCCTCCACCTGCTTGCGGATGAATTTGTTGATGCGCTGGCGGTAGCTCTCGTCCACGGCGAAGGTGTCCACCTTCTGCCGCCCCGGGGGCAACTCGTTCATCACCGACACATCCAGGTCGCCGTAGATAATAAGCGCCAGCGTCCTGGGAATGGGCGTGGCGGACAGCACCAGCATGTGGGGATTTTCCGCCTTCTGTCCCAAAGCTGCCCGCTGGTTCACGCCGAAGCGGTGCTGCTCGTCGGTGATCACCAGTCCCAGCCGGGCGTAAGTCACATCCTCCGTCAGCAGGGCGTGGGTGCCGATGCACAGGTCAATGGCCCCCAGGGCCAGATTTTCCAAAATATCCCGCCGCTCCCTGGCTTTCGTAGACCCGGTGAGCAGGGCGCACCGCAGCCCGAATTTTTCAAACAGCGGCGCAAGATTTTCATAGTGCTGCCGGGCCAGAATTTCCGTAGGGGCCATCAGAGCCGACTGCCACCCGCTTTGGGCGGCGAACCACACGCATCCCGCCGCCACCATGGTCTTGCCGCTGCCCACATCTCCCTGGCACAGCCGGTTCATGGGCCGCCCGGAGGTCATGTCCGCCACCGCCTCCGCGATGGCCCGCCGCTGGGCATTGGTAAGCGGGAAGGGGAGGGCCCGGTAAAATTCCTCCATGTCCGCCGCCTTGCAGGCAGGCCCCGCCACATCCGTGCGCCGGGAGCGGAGCATCTGCAGCCCGCAGGAGAGGAGAAACAGCTCCTCAAACACCATCCGCCGCCGGGCCAGGTTCAGAGCCTCCGCGTCCGCCGGAAAGTGGATGTTCTCATAGGCGTATCCGCTGTGGCAGAGGCTATGTGCCTGCCGCACCGCGTCCGGCAGGCAGTCCGCCAACAGGTGGCGGCACTCGCTGAGCCCCTGGCCCACGGCCTTATACAGCAGGTACTGGCTCACCCCGGCGGTAAGGGAGTAAATGGGCACAATATGCCCCGTAAGCACCTGCTGTCCCTCCTGCTCCACAATGGGGTTGATCATCCGCCGGGCCAGCAGATTTCCCTCCACCTTGCCGCAGAAAATATAGGTCTCCCCCCGGTGCAGGCTGTTTTTCCGGTATTCCTGATTGAAAAATGTCAGGTTCAGGGCCCCGCTGTCGTCCACGGCCCGGGCCTTCACCACCGTGCGCCCGCCGGAAATGCGGCTGGCCACCGGGTCGTTTGCGATCATAGCCCGGACGCACACCGTCTCCCCAAGCTCCAATTCCCGGATGGTCCGGGTCATGGTGCGGTCCTCATACCGCCGGGGAAAGTAGCCGATCAGGTCCTGCAGCGTGGCAATGCCCAGCTTAGACAGGGCCTTGGCTCGTGTCTCGCCGATGCCCTTTATATAGCGCACATCCGTCTGTAGATCAGCCATGTCAGCCACCTCACTTCATGTCCTGCTCCGCCCAGTCCGACAGCGCCTCTAAGATGGGCAGCAGCGTCCGGCATCGCTCCGTGGGGCGGTATTCCACCCGCACCGGCACCTCCAGAAATTCCTGCCGCCGGATAAGCCCGTCCCGCTCCAGCTCCTTGAGAGCCGAGGACAGCACCGTGTTGCTCACCCCGTCCAGCTTTCCCCGCAGAGCGTTGTAGCGGATGGATCCGGCGTTGCACACCGCGCAGAGGATCTGCACCTTCCACTTGCCGCCAATGAGCAGCATAGCGTGCTGCAGGGGGCATTTTTCCATACAGGGGCAGTCATAGTGACCCATAAGTAAGCTCCTCCTTACCTACACAGGATAATCTGCGTTCTTGCATTTTTCCCGAAATGCTCTATACTGATTATACCAAGTAAGAAAAGAGGAGTAAATAGGAAATTATGCACATCTATCTCCAGGGCCTCACCATGGGCCTTGCGTATGTGGCCCCCATCGGCCTGCAAAACCTGTTCGTCATCAACTCCGCCCTGACCCAAAAGCGCAGCCGGGTGTATATCACGGCTCTCATCGTCATTTTGTGGGATGTGTCCCTGGGCGTTGCGTGCTTCTTGGGCGCGGGGGCGCTGATGCAGGCGGTGCCGTGGCTGCAGAAGGTCATTTTGGGCATCGGCAGCCTCATCGTCATCTATATCGGCGTCGGGCTCCTGCGTGCCAAGGCCAGCTTAGAGGGCGGCAAGGATGTGAATATTCCCATCTGGAAGCTGTTCACCACCGCCTTCGTGGTCACCTGGATGAATCCCCAGGCCCTGATCGACGGCACCATGATGCTGGGCGCCTTCCGGGCCACCCTCCCGGCGGGGGGCGACCTACCCTTCATCTTCGGCTTCGGCAGCGCCTCGATCCTGTGGTTTTTGACCCTGTCCACGGTGGTGTCGCTGCTGGGCAGCAAGTTCAATGAGAAAATTCTCAATATCATCAATAAGGTCTGCGGCGCGGTGATCATCTTCTACGGCTGCAAGCTCCTGTGGAGCTTCGTAAAGCTCATGGGCTGGCTGTAAATTAAGTCTGTTCAAACCCCTCCGTTTCTGCTATGATTACAGTAGAAACGGAGGGGCATTTTTTCGGGAAAGCCTCGCAGAGTTTGCGTCCGCAGACGCGAAAAATTGAAATCATTTTTCACCGCGACATGCGCGTGGGGAAAAATACCTCTCAGGCGAGAAGTAGTGGAATTTTGCCGCAAGGCGGTAAAATTATGCGCGCAGCAGACTGCAAGCTTTTTGGCAGAAAAATCGAAGATTTTTCGCCAGTTTCAAGAACGGAGGGGCATTTTATGGAGAAAAATTATAAATTCGTTATCGCCTACGACGGCACCCGCTTTTTCGGCTGGGAGCACCAGCCGGACAAAGAAACCATACAGGGAAAATTGGAAACCGTCCTGGAGCGTCTCCAGGGCCATCCGGTGGACCTCATCGGCGCCGGGCGCACCGATGCCGGGGTCCACGCCCGGGCCATGGTGGCCAGCGTCCGCCTGGATGTGCGCCGGTCCCCGGAGGAGATCCGGGATTATATGAATCGCTACCTCCCCGACGCCATCGCCGTCCGGGAGGTGAAGGTGGCGTCTGACCGCTTCCACGCCCGCTATAACGCCCTGGGCAAGACCTATCGCTACACCTGCTTCATCGGCCCCGTAAAGCCCGTGTTCGACCGCAAATATGTCACCCTGCTGGACTTCTCCCCGGACATAGAAAAGATGCGCCGTGCGGCGGAGCTTCTCCAGGGTGAGCACGATTTCCGGGCCTTTTGCGGCAATCCCCGGATGAAAAAATCCACCGTCCGCCTGGTGGACACCATCCAAATCGAGGAGCGCAGGGACCGTATCCTATTCACCTTCCACGGCACCGGCTTTCTGCAGAACATGGTCCGCATCCTGGTGGGCACCCTGCTGGAGGTGGGCCGGGGTCGCTGGGAGCCGGAGTATGTGCAGGAAATTTTGGATGGTAAGGACCGCAAGCTGGCGGGCCCCACCGCCCCCCCGGAGGGCCTGTGCCTGATGAAGGTGGATTATTGAAAGAAACGGATGAGCCGCAGGCTCATCCGTTTCTTATTTCAGATCCCGCTTGATGCCCTCGGTGATGCGGTCCACATCCTCCAGGGTGTTCATGCGCACGATCTGCTCTTTGTAATAGTTGGCGTGGGGCACGCCCTTCAGGTACCAGGCGTACTGCTTCCGCGCCTCTAAAATGGCGATATGCTCCCCCTTGTCCTCCGCAGCCCAGCGGATCTGCCGCACCGCCGTGTCGCACCGGTCGGCCAGCGGCGGCAGCGGGGGGATCTCCCGTCCCTCCAGGGCCGCCAGGGCCTGCCGGAACAGCCAGGGATTCCCGAAGGCCCCCCGGCCGATCATGGCCAGGTCCGCCCCGGTGAACTGCAAAATCTTCACCGCGTCCTGAGGGGTGAAGATGTCCCCATTGGCCATCACCGGGATCTTCACCGCCTGCTTCACCTGCCGGATGGTCACCCAATCAGCGGCTCCGGCGTACATCTGCGCCCGGGTGCGCCCATGTACGGCCACGGCGGCCACGCCCACCTGCTCCAGCATTTTCGCCAGCTCCACCGCGTTGATGCTGCCCTTGTCCCAGCCCCGGCGCATTTTCACCGTCACCGGCACTCCCGCGGCCTTTACCACCGCCTCGGCGATGCGCGCCGCCTTTTCCGGGTCCTTCATCAGGGCCGAGCCGTCGCCGTTGGACACCACCTTCCCCACTGGGCAGCCCATGTTGATGTCAATGATGTCCGCCCCGCTGATCTCCCGTGCGATCTGTGCCGCCTCGGCCATGCAGACCGGGTCGCTGCCGAAGATCTGCGCGCTGACCGGATGCTCCTCCGGGCCTATTTTCAGCAGCCCCCGGCTTTTCCGGTCCTGGTAGCACAGAGCCTTGGCGCTGACCATCTCCGTCACCGTCAGGCCCGCGCCCAAAACCCGGCAGGTGCGGCGAAAGGCCAGGTCCGTCACCCCCGCCATAGGGGCCAGCACCAGGGGATTGGGGATCAAAACGTTGCCTATATACATAGCGTTTCCTCGCTTTATCGCAGTTTTCCCCAGTATAGCACAAAATTCTCCCGCCGAAAAGCAAAAAAGCCGGGCGACCGGTAAGGCCGCCCGTAAGTGAGGAGAAAAAATGGTAGAAAAGCACAAATAAGCATCACAAAAGCGCCACGACCAGCCATACCAGCCCCATGAGCCCGCCGCCCAGCATGGCGGCAATGGCCGGGGTCAGCCGGTGCCTTTTGGGAGGGGGAAGCCCCTGACAGCGGGTATAGCTTTTGGCAATGCGGACCGCCTGGTCCACCAGCTGCCGGGAGGAAATGCCGTCTTCCTCCCGCACATCGTTGCGCAGAATAAAAATTGCCTGATCGAACACCCGGGGATCCGGAGAATCCACCACGATGACCCGCCTGGAAATACCCTTGACCAAGTTCTTTGCCCTCCTTCATTGGATCGGATAGTCAAAGTATGGGCAGGGAATTGGGAAAATATACACGGTCAAACCATCAAAAACGCACACTTCGTACTGCGAAAAAATTTGTCATCCCAGCATTGCGAAGCCAGTGCGCACACTGGCTGTGGCAATCCGTAACCGTCTCGTACCAGTCTCCAATCCATCCGTAGGGCGGGGTGCCCTCACCCCGCCGCACTGGACTTGCAAAGCACCCCCCTTGTTTATGCGTAGGGGCCGATGCCCACATCGGCCCGCCCAATGATTGCGGCACCGTCTGCAGCTTCTCGCCGCCCCCTCACACGGCGGTTTTCCGGTTCTCCCCCGCCGGGGGCAGGTGCAGCACCGCCACGGCGCAGTCGTCCGCCAATCCCTTCCTGCACCGGGATTCCGCCAGGATCAGCGCCGTCAACTCCTCCGCGCTGCGGCCGTTCCACCCGGCCAGCAGATTCAGCAGCCACTCGTCGCAGCTCTGGTCGGCGATGCCGTCGCTGATGAGTACCAGATAGTCCCCCGCCTGCACCGGGATATGTACCTGATCCGGCGGCAGAGGCGAGTCCGACAGTCCCGTGGGCGGCGCATCGGAGCAGAACCGCCGCACGCTGCCGCCTCGTTTGAGGTATGAGGGGGCCGCCCCGCATTTATACAGCTCCACGCAGCCGCTCTGCCGCTGCATCACCGCCAGATCCACGGTGGAAAAGCCCCCTTGTGTTTCTCCCCGCAGCTTCATGGCGGCGTTCAGGGTCTTCAGCGCCGGCCCCGGCCGGATGCCCGCCTCTAAAAACTGCCGCAGCAGCCGGGCGGTCATAGCCGCCTCCCGATGGGCCTCCTGGCCGCTGCCCATGCCGTCGCACAGCAGCAGATATACCCCGTCGCCCACTTCGAATTGCTCCACCTGGTCGCCGCACAGATGCTCTCCGGCCCGAGGCCGCAGAGAGGAGCTGACCCGGTAGCCGATGCCGCTTCCGCCGGCCGCCGGCACCGCCGCCTGGTCCAGCAGCTCGGAAAAGCAGGCATATTGCTCCCGGGCGCTGGCCTGGACCTCCTGCAGCTGCCGGTGAAACTGCCGCCGCAGGAGATAGTCGTGGGTCTGCCGGTCAATGGCCTGCAGCAGCGCCGGAAAGTGTACGCACCGGGACGAAAAGTGCAGCGGGAAGTCCGCTGCCTCGGCCCGCCCCCGGCGCAGCAGCCGGGGACAGGCATCATTGAAGGCACTGTAGGTCTCGCCGTAATGCTTTTGCCAGCAGTCCGTGCGCAGCACGCACTTGCTGCACACCTCGTCGGCGGCCCGATCGAATAATACCGATGGGTTCTCCGAGGGCCGGGGCTGCTCTCCCCGGAAGAAGCTGTCATACAGCGCCCGCAGCGCCGCCGCCGGCCGGGCGTAGGGGGTCGGCTGGGGCGCGTTTTCGGCCCGCTTCCCGGCGGCGTATCGCTTAGGCAGCAGCCTCTCCGGGAGGAATGTGTATAGCGCCGCCCCGGTCAGGCTCTCCCACAGGGTCACCGGCAGGGCGTCCTGGCCGAACAGCAGGCTCAGCCCGCCGCATACTCCTGCGGCGCACAGGCCCTGAAGGGGTCGGGGCAGCCGCCGCAGCAGTCCCCCCACGGCGCCGCCTGCACCCCATACCACAGCGTAGAATACCGTGGGCTGCGCCGCCGTCAGGTCCGTCAGCAGACCCAGGCAGCCCCCCAGCGCCGCACACTGGGAGGTGCCGCACCCCCGGCACAGGGCCAGCAGCAGCGCCATCATCAGCGCCCGGCCCACGGAGAAGGAGAAGGCCGTCACCGGAATGGCCGCCAGGACCAGGCCGCACAATACGGCCCATTTTCCCTGTCGGATCCCCGTCAGCCAGGCCGCTCCCGCCGCCTCGGCGGCGGCGCACAGGGCCAGCAGCCAGCTCTGCCCGCTGCGGCCCACCAGATAGATGCTCTGCACCAGCAGGAAGAAGAACGCCGTACAGACCGGGCGGAAATACGGCTTTTTGTAAAGCGCTGTGTCGTACAGTGCCGTGCCGGCGGCGAAGATGAGGATGGCCGCCGCCGTACACCGCAGGCCCGACTGAAAATCCATAAACACAAACGCGCCCCCGGCCACGCCCAGCACGGCCCCCAGTCCCGGCAGCCGGATCCCCGCCGCAGCCACAACCGCCAGGGCGAAGGGGGCGTATACCCCGCCCATCTGCCCGGCGCACAGCAGAAAGCCCAGCGCCGGCCATTTCAGCCGCGCTGCCGCCTGTTTTATCCTCGGCGGCAGGGCGATGGCCTGTCTCCTTTTCACGCGATCCCCTCCTTTGGCCTCCATTGTAGACGGCAGCCCAAGAGAAAAAAGTCGGGAAATCACCGAACCTCCGCACTAAAAAATTTTTCGCCCCGGCAAAGGGAAAAAACAAAATTCCGTAGGGGCGACCCTCGCGGTCGCCCGCAGGCAGGGCAGAGCCCCGCCCCTATGTAATTCTATCACCAAACCGTCCATAGGGGCCGATGGCCCTGTTGCGGTGCCCAAAATTTCTGCGCTGCCTTACGGCGGGCGCTTGAAATTTTGACCGCACCCCATGCATAAAACACTGTCATTGCGAAGCCGGTGCGCACACCGGCTGTGGCGATCCGTACCCACGTCCCCATACAAAAAGCGGCGGGGCCTTCACCCCGCCGCTTGGCGTTAAAATATTCCCGCCGCCTCACTCCGCGCCGTTTTCCTCAAAATAGGCCCGGGTCTGGCGGATATTTTTTTGAATTTCCTCTCGCAGTGCCTCCAGGGAGTTAAATTTCACCTCGCCCCGCAGCCGCTTGCAGTATTCCAGGCGAACGTCCTGGCCATAGAGGTCGCCGTCAAAGTCCAGCAAAAATGTCTCCACAGACACCGCGTCCCCCTGGCTCACCGTGGGCCGGGTGCCCACATTGGTCACCCCCGCGCAGCTCCGCCCGTCCGGCAGATATACCCGGCTCACATACACGCCGAATTTCGGCGTCAGCACATGCCCCGGCACGGTGAGATTCACCGTGGGGATGCCGATGGTCCGCCCCAGCCGCTGGCCGTGTCCCACGGTTTGGGTCATGCAGTGCCGGTGGCCCAAAAACCGCGCCGCCTCCTCCACGTTGCCGCTTTCCACCAGCTGGCGGATGTAAGTGGAGCTGACGGTGATGCCGTCGATCTCCACCTTGGGGATGATGTCGCAGCCCAGGCCCAGCTCCCGGCACTTCTCCTGCAAAAGCTGGGGCGTACCCTGGTTTTTGTGGCCGAACCGATGGTCGTGCCCGGCCACCAGATGCACGGCGTGCAGGTCCCGCACCAGCTTCTGCTCCACAAAGGCGTCCCAGGGCAGGGTCATCATCTCCCGGTCAAAGGGGGCCAGGATGATGCGCTCAATGCCGTATAGGCGCTTCACCAGCCCCTGCCGGTCCTCCGGCGAGTTGATGAGAAGCACGGGCTTTCCCGTGACCACCTCCTTGGGCGGGCGGTCAAAGGTGTATACCACCGGCTCCGCGCCCAGCTCTTGGGCCCGCTGCACGGCCTTTTCCAGCAGGGCCCCGTGGCCCCGATGCACCCCGTCAAAAAAGCCCAGGGCAACGACTGTCTGGTTCAAAATCTCTCACGCTCCGAAAAAGTTTTTTAGGGAGGTCATGGTGTCCCCCTGCAAGCGGCTCAGGCAGAGGAACTCCCCCTCCCGGCCATAAATGCGGTATTCGCCCTCGGGCAAATTTTCCTGAATGAAAAAGGGATTGCCGTTGCGGCACCGCTCCTCCTGCTTCGCCGTTTTCAGCCGATATTCCGGGCGGTCCCGAAACAAACTGTCTGCAGGACGCAGCAGCGTTTCGCCGCTCTCCTGCATCTGCTCCAGCGTCACGCTCTCGTCCAGGGTGAATCCGGCGGCCATAGTGCGCCGCAGGGAATACATGCACCCCCCGCAGCCCAGGGCCTGCCCAATGTCGTGGCACAAAGTGCGCACATAGGTCCCCTTGGAGCAGCGAATGCGCAGGATATAGTCCGTTTCGGACACCTGCTCCTCCACCTCCAAGGCAAAAATCGTCACAGGACGGGCCTTGCGCTCCACTTCCTTGCCCTGCCGGGCCAGGTCATAGAGCTTTTTCCCGTTTATCTTAATCGCGGAAAACATGGGCGGAATTTGGCTGATGTTCCCGGTAAACCGGGGCAGCACAGCCTCCAGCTCGCCCCGACCCACCGTCACAGGGACTTGGGTCAAGACCGTGCCCTCCGTGTCCTGGGTGTTTGTGGTGAGCCCCAGCCGCAGCCCGGCCACATATTCCTTCTCTCCGCCCTCGGCGAAGCTGACGGCCCGGGTGGCCTGGCCCACAAACACCGGCAGCACCCCGGTGGCCATAGGATCCAATGTCCCGGCGTGGCCGATCTTCTTGGTTTTCAGTATCCCCCGCAGCTTCGCGCAGACGTCCATAGATGTCCACCCGGCAGGCTTGTCAATAATAACGATGCCGTTTGCCATTTACCCATTCACCACCATGTCGATGGCCTGCAAAACGGCCTGTTTAGCTTCGCTGAGGGTGCCGCTGATGGTGGCGCCTGCCGCCGCCGCGTGTCCGCCGCCGCCCAGCAGGGCGCACACCTGCGTTGCATTGACTCGCGGCCCGGTGCGCAGGGAAATTTTTATTTTCCCCGGCTCCAGCTCCCGCAGCGTCACGCCGCAGTCGGTGCCTGCTACCAGGGCAGCCAGGCTGGAAAGCTCCTCAATGTCCGCCTCGGTGGCTTTGTAGTCCAGGCGCAGGGACAGGGGGATCTGCATGATGACCACCCGGTCGTTGTCGTAGTACTCCGCCCACTCCGCCATCCAGGCCTCCATGGCCAGGCGGGTGCGGCTCTTGGTGCGGAACAGCGCCTTGTTCACCCCGGCCACGGCGATGCCCGTGTCCATGAGGGCTGCCGCTACCCGGTGGGTGTGGGCCGTGGTGTTGGCGTACACAAAGCACCCGGTGTCCGTGGAAATGGCCACATATAGGGGCAGGGCGATGTCCGCCGTCACCGGCGTCAAAAGCTGCACGATCTCATAAATAATTTCCCCGCAGGCGGCCATCTCCGGCAGCACGCAATTCTCCCCGGCAAAGCCCTCGTTGGAGGGATGGTGGTCGATGGCCAGGTCGATGGACCCGGCATATTTTTTTGCGTTCTCCGGCAGCAGGCTCAGGGCCGCAATGTCCACCGACACCACATGCTCCGGCACAAAATCCGCCTCCGCCCAATAGGGCTCGGCGTAGGCCCGATAGGTCTCCGTAATGCCGGGATTATCCAGCACATACGCGGTCTTGCCCATATCCCGCAGGGCCCGGCACAGGGCGGCGGCGGAGCCGATGGTGTCTCCGTCCGGGCGCACGTGGGTCAGCAGCAGCACCCGGTCCATAGCTTGCAGCAGGGCTGCGGTCTCTTGAATGGTCATTTGATGTCCTCCGGCAGCACGATGTTCTCGTTTTCGGGGTTGGCGGGCTTCACATGGTTCAGCATGTCCAGAATGTGCGCCCCGTAGGCGATGGAGTCGTCGGCGATGAAAAACAGCTCCGGGGTGTAGCGCAGATCCACCCGGCTGCCCAGCTCCCGGCGCAGGAAGCCCGCGGCGGACTTGAGGCCGCGCATCAGGTCCTTTTCGTCCTTGCAGTTCAGGGCGCTGACATAGACCTTACACTGGCGCAGATCCGGGGTGGTGTCCACATGGGTGATGGTGAGCATAGCCTCCGCCACCCGGGGGTCCTTCACCGTGCGCAGCAGCGCCGAAAGCTCCTTGCGGATCTCCTCGTTGATGCGTCCGATACGATTGGATGCCATAATAAGATACATCCTCCTTTCAGTAACTGGCGAAAATTCCTGCGGAATTTTCTGCCAAAAGGATTGCAGTCTACTTTCAAAAAACGGGGCGGGCGAAACGCCCGCCCCGCGGCTTAGTTGCTGTGTTCCGAAAAACTGTCATTCCGAGACAGTGACCGATGTCACTGTCGTGGGAATCCGTTCTTCCTTGGTTTTCCTTTTACTGGGGGGATCTCCTCCATGGTAAAGGCTTCAATAATGTCGCCTGCCCCATAAAACGGGGTTTCATGGGGACCCCGGATCTGATCCTCTTTGGCGGAAGTGAATTCCGCCAAAGCAAGGTTTTGCGCTGCAAAACGCTTGTACGCACGACCTGCGGCGCAGCGCTGCTGCGCAGGAAGGCGACCGGGGCTGCTTCTATCGATTAGGCAATTCCCTTACTGGGGGATCTCCTCCATGGTAAAGGCCTCAATAATATCGCCTTCCTTAATATCATTGAACTTCTCAATGGTCATGCCGCACTCGTAGCCGGCGGCGACCTCCTTCACCTGGTCCTTAAACCGCTGCAGGGAGGCCAGCACGCCCTCGTGAATAACGATGCCGTCCCGCACCAGGCGCACCTGGCAGTCCTTGCGCTGGATCTTGCCGTCCTGGACGTAGCAGCCTGCCACGGTGCCCACGCCGGAGACCTTGTAGGTCTGGCGCACCTCGGCGTGGCCCAGCAGGGCCTCCCGATACTTGGGGGCCAGCATGCCCTTCATAGCGGCCTCGATCTCGTTGATGGCGTCGTAAATGACCCGGTACATCCGCATATCCACGTTGGCCCGGGCGGCGCTCTCCCGGGCGGCCGCATCGGGCCGCACGTTAAAGCCTACGATGATGGCCTGAGAGGTGGATGCCAGCATCACATCGGATTCATTGATGGCGCCCACACCGCCGTGGATGACCCGCACCCGCACCTCATCGTTGCTGAGCTTCTCCAGGGATGCCTTCACGGCCTCCACGCTGCCCTGTACGTCGGCCTTGACGATGAGGTTCAGGTTCTTCATTTCGCCCGCCTGGATCTGGCTGAACAGGTCCTCCAGGGACACCTTGCTCACCGGGGCGTTTGCCTTGGCCTTCTCCTCGGCCTTGCGCTGCTCCACCAGCTCCCGGGCCAGCTTCTCATCGGCCACGGCGTTGAAGGTGGCGCCGGCAGAGGGGGCCTCCGAAAGGCCCGTGATCTCCACAGGCACGGAGGGGCCGGCGGAGTTGATCTTCTGGCCCTTGTCGCTGACCATGGCCCGCACGCGGCCCACGCTGGTACCGGCGATGATAATGTCGCCCTGGTGCAGGGTACCGTTCTGCACCAGCAGGGTGGCCACGGGGCCCCGGCCCTTATCCAGCCTGGCCTCGATGACCGTGCCCTGGGCGGCGCGGTTGGGATTGGCCTTCAGCTCGCCCACCTCGGCGGTGAGGGTGAGCATTTCCAGCAGATTGTCCACGCCCATGCCTGTCTTGGCGGAGATGGGGCACACGATGGTTTCGCCGCCCCAGTCCTCGCACACCAGGCCGTACTCGGTGAGCTGCTGCTTGATGCGCTCAGGGTTGGCCTCAGGCTTATCCATCTTGTTGATGGCCACGATGATGGGGATGCCCGCCGCCTTGGCGTGGTTGATGGATTCCACGGTCTGGGGCATGATGCCGTCCTCTGCAGCCACCACCAGGATGGCGATGTCCGTGACCATGGCGCCCCGGGCGCGCATGGAGGTAAAGGCCTCGTGGCCCGGAGTATCCAGGAAGGTGATGGGCTTGCCGTTGACCATCACCTGATAGGCGCCGATGTGCTGGGTGATGCCGCCGGCCTCGCCGGATGCCACATGGGCGTTGCGGATGTAGTCCAGCAGGCTGGTCTTGCCGTGGTCCACGTGGCCCATGACCACCACCACCGGGGCCCGGGGCACCAGATCCTCGGCCTTGTCCTCGTGGTCGTCAATGAGCTTTTCCTCGATAGTGACGACGACTTCCTTTTCCACCTTGCAGCCCATTTCCTCGGCGATGATGGCGGCGGTGTCGAAGTCGATCATCTGGCTCAGGGAGGCC
>CAVKFX010000080.1:0-2010 GCA_963655625.1 uncultured Eubacteriales bacterium
CGATGACATAGTCAAACAGGTTCATCTGCGATACCTGCTTGTTTCCCATGAGCTTCGTCAGCAAAAACATGGCCGCCAGGGACACCAGCGATGTCACGGCCACATGCACGAGATCCATAAAAATACCTCCCCAACCATACTCCCTTCAGTATGGCCGGGGAGATCATTTTTTATCCGTGACGATTCAAAAGCCTCGCAGAGTTTGTGCCCGCAGGCGCAAAAAATTGGGATCATTTTTCACCGCGACATGCGCGTGGGGAAAATTACCTCTCAGGCGAGAAGTAGTGGAATTTCGGCGCTGTGCGCCGAAATTATGCGCGCAGCAGACTTGGGGCCTTTTGGCGGAAAAATCCAAAGGAATTATCGACAGTAGAATGTCCCCCTCCGCCGGAGCGGAGAGGGACAGGAAAAATCGCGTCAATCCTCCGAGGGAAGCTCCACGTTGGTGTAGCCGGAGAGCTGGTTGAAAACGGACAGCTTGCCCTCCTCCACAGCGTGGTGCAGCATCTTCATATCCGGCTGCACATTATCCTGGCACACCAGGGAGCCGCAGACCATATCCATCTCGTAATTCTCCAAAATGGTGCGGGCGGCGGTGACCCGGGAGCGCAGGGAGCAGTGGCAGTGGGCGGTGAACATCTGCAGCAGGGAGTACCAGGGGCTGCCGTGGCGGCCGGCCATGAGATAGAGCATCTCCCGCTTTTCTACCGGGGTCATGTTCTTCACCAAAAACAGCAGGGCCTGCTCGATCTCCTGGTCGTCATCCTCGGGCTTGATGCCGTCAAACAGCCAGGGATACAAAAACGCCAGGTAGTAGGGCATGGGATTGGTGCCCAGCACGCGAAACCACTCCGACCCCTCGTACAGATCTGGGGCACTGGCGCCCTTTTCCCAGTTTTGAATGGTTTTTTTGCTGACGCCCAGGCCGTTGGCCATGAATTCCTGGGTCTTGCCCGCGTCAGAGCGGGACAGGCTCCAGATCCGCGCAAAGCGCTTGTTTCTATCCGATTTGGATTCCTTGTGCAGCATATGATCACCTGCTTACTGAAAAATCTATTTATTTGCCGGCTTTTTGCAAAAATATTTTATCAGTATAAGAGAGAAATGTCAACAGAAAAGGCAAAAAAATTAGCGCGCAATCGGGGTGGGGGGATAAAATATCTACTCTGGTTCCGAGCGCCGGGGCGAAAAGCGGTTTTTGCCGGGCTGCCGGGGGCACTTTTTTATCTGTATAGGGACTGCCCGTGGGGGCATAGGATGGCAGGGAAAGGGGAGATGCATATGCTGTCTGCAGCGCTGTTTCTGCTGGCCAACAGCCTGTTCCTGACTCTGCGCCTCACGGGGGATACCGGGTCGTTTCCCAAGCCGCTGAGCGCCGGAGAGGAGCGGATGTACTTAGAGCGCAGCCTGGCCGGGGATCTGGAGGCCCGGAACATTCTGGTGGAGCACAATCTGCGCCTGGTGGCGCACATTATCAAAAAATACTACACCCAGGCGGCGGAGCAGGAGGATCTGATCTCCATCGGCACCATCGGGCTTATCAAGGCCGTGGATACCTTCCGCCCGGAGCGGAAGATCCGCCTGGCCACCTACGCCTCCCGCTGCGTGGAGAATGAAGTCCTCATGTACTTCCGCAGCCGCAAAAAGCTGCAGGGGGAGGTGTCCCTGTCCGATACCATCGAGCCCGACGCCGCCGGGGGCGCCCTCAGCCTCATGGACGTGGTGGGCTGCGACGACACCATGCTCTCGGACATGGCCGACCGGGAGGAGCGCCTGCGCATCCGGGAGCTGGTGGGCCGCTGCCTTACGGACCGGGAGGCGGAGGTGATCCGCCGCCGGTACGGACTATCCGGCCGCCTGCCGCAGACCCAGCGCCAGGTGGCTGCGGCCTTCGGCATCAGCCGCAGCTATGTATCCCGCCGCGCTTACTGTAAGCGAACGGAGAGACCCGGCTTGATGCTGAAAATCGTTTCTGCAGCAAAAAACGAGTGAGCGATAATACATTCTGTC
>CAVKFX010000080.1:2068-20643 GCA_963655625.1 uncultured Eubacteriales bacterium
CTGTCTGCCCCTGTTCCGGCTACAAAAAATTCCATTTTCTTACATATTTTTACAAAAAAATTCTCTTTTGCGCTGCAAGAGAAAATTCTTTCAAATTTTTATTCAAAATTTCGTTTTTGGCTATTGCATTTTGATGTATATTGTGCTATATTTTGTCTTGACATTGAATTGCACATTGGACTTATCGCACAGGAGATAAGCTTTTTTGCGGTTTTTACGGCTGCGCCATCCGGCCAACGCAGAATAATCCCCGGGAGTACATATTATAATGAGTCATTCGTTTAAAAAGGTTTGGAATGTAGTCAGCACGGTGCTGGTGGCGCTGGTGGTGCTGCTGGCCGTGGCCCTGGTGGGCGTCCGGCTGGTGGGGCTGAATACATATGTCGTCCTTTCCGGCTCTATGGAGCCTACTTATCACACCGGCTCCCTGCTCTATGTCAAGAGCGTGGACCCGCAGGACCTCCGGGTGGGGGATTCCATTACCTTCATGCTCAATGAGGATACCGTGGCCACCCACCGGATCATTGAGATCCTGCCCGACGAGGAGGACAGCTCCGTCCTCCGCTTCCGCACCCAGGGGGACGCCAACGACGCTCCGGACGGGACGCCCGTGCATTATAAAAACGTCATTGGCAAGCCTGTGTTTTCCGTTCCCTATCTGGGGTATTTCGCCAACTTTGTGCAGAACCCGCCGGGGCTGTATTTTGCCATCGGCTTTGCCGTGGTGCTGGTGCTGCTGGTGTTTTTGCCCGACCTGCTGGATGACAGCGGTAAAAAGGGCAAGGGCAAGGGCGCCGGGGAGGATCCCACGGCCCATAACTGAGGGGGTAACGCCGCAAGGCTCCCATATATATTATTTTTTATCAGGAGGTTTTTGTGATGAAAGCAAAAACAAAGACAAAGGCGCTGCTGATGTCTCTGTGCGCGGTGTTGCTCGTGGCCGCTTCCGTGCTGGGCACCATGGCGTATTTGACGGACAGCAAGGATGTCAAGAACACCTTTACTGTCGGTAACGTTGCCATCAAGCTGGACGAGGCCAAGGTCAATGCGGACGGCAAGGCCATCGACAAGGAAGGCAATGTCGTCACGGATCTTGCTAAAGCTGAGCGCGTTGCTGAGAACAGCTACAAGCTGCTCCCCGGCCACGAGTATACCAAGGATCCTACCGTGACGGTGAATACGCCCAGCGTGGAGTCCTATGTGAAGATGACCGTCACCTTCACCAAGGCCAATGCGCTGGATGCCATCTTTGCTCCCACGGGTGCAAACCTGACCAGCATCTTCGGCGGCTATGATGCTGCGATCTGGCTCTATAAGGGCAACACCAAGGAAGGCGATACCCGCACCTATGAGTTCTGGTACAAGACTACTGTGGATGCTACTGACGCTGCACAGACGCTGAAGCCTCTGTTCACCTCCATCATTGTGCCCGGTACTATCAACAACGATCAGCTGAAGTCCATCGACGGCATGACCATCAACGTGAATGCCTATGCCATCCAGGCGGACGGCTTCAAGGATGCTGCGGAAGCTTGGGCTCATTTCTAAGCGATCCTGATCTCCTGTGATTTTAACAGGGAAACCGGCATAACCGGGGCGCCTGTTGAAATAAAAATCAAAACCAAATACAAGGAAAGGAAAGAAAAAACATGAAGAAGAAAGTTCTTTCAATCGTGGCAGTGGTTCTGGTGCTTTGCTGCGCCATCGGAGGGACCCTGGCTTGGCTGACGGATAAGACCGACCCTGTGGTGAACACCTTTACCGTGGGCGACATCAATATCGAGCTGAAAGAGACCACTACCAATTACAAGATGGTACCCGGCAACACCATTTCCAAGGACCCGAAGGTCACTGTTAAGGCCGGTTCTGAGGCTTGCTGGCTGTTCGTAAAGGTGGAGAAGTCTAATAACTTTGATGGATTTATGACCTATACTATGGCAGATGGTTGGACACAGCTCGTAGATGCTGATGGCAAAGCCGTGAACGGCGTATTCTACCGTGAAGTGACCGCTACTACCGCAGATACCAGCTTTTCTGTGCTGAGCGGTGACCAGGTCCAGGTTCTTGGCACTGTCACCAAGACGCAGATGGAAAACATCAAGAACGGCACCATTACTGCCCCTACGCTGACCTTCACTGCTTATGCTGTGCAGAAGGATAACATTGCCTCTGCAGCGGCTGCCTGGGCAGAGGTAAACGCCTAATCTCTCCGCATTTCCCCAGTTTATTTAATTAAATGAAAGGAAAAAAGAGTCATGACTAAGAAGAAAATCGTATCCCTGTGCCTGGCGGCTGTGCTGGTCGTTATGGCCGTCGCCGGCGCCACCGTGGCGTATTTCACCGACAGCGCTGATAAGACCAACACATTTACCATTGGTAATGTGAAGATTGATCTGATTGAGTCTACCTATCATCGTGAAGGTAATGACAACTCCGGCGATCTCAGCATCCCCGATCCTACCCAGACTGCAAGCGGCATGAAGTATGTCACCGACGGCCACAAGGCGTTCACTGATGACGAGATCAAGGCCGATGCTGCAAAGTACGCAGATTATATCGGCGAAAAGGGCGTGAACATGGTTCCCGGCCGCGGCGTCGCCAAGTGCCCGTATGTTGTCAACACCGGCGCGAACGATGCTTACATCCGCATCCGCGTGATGGTTCCCTCCGCAGCCAACAATGACTTTGTTAAAGTTACTGACGGCGGCGTGATCACCAACCAGTGGTGCACCACGTCCATGCTCTGCGGCGAATTCAAGAGCGGCTCACAGGTCGGCTGGCCTGTCATTGAAAGGGATGTTGAGAAGGACGGCGTCAAGTATGACGTTTACACCTTCACCCGCACCGAGCCTCTGGCTGCCGGCGCTATGACCGAGTGGAACGTGTGGAACTTCATCGGCATTGATAAGGATGCTACCAGCGCTGATGTCCAGAAGGCCATCGATGCTGGCGCTATCAAGGTTACCGAGACCAACGGCGCTAAGACCATGACTCTGAACGTTCTGGTCGAGGCTGACGCCATCCAGGCCGAGGGCTTCGCTGATGCCGCTGCCGCTTGGACTGCTTTTGACAAGAAGTAATTAAACCCTACATACCCCGATCTGCGCCCTGCGGGGCGCGGATCGGGGCCGCCGAAGGGCCTGTCATTGCGAGCCAGTCCGCAGACTGGTGTGGCAATCCGTTTCCTAAACGCTGCATGGCGCATTCTTCCCTGGCATTCCGCTGCGGGGAGTTACGGATTCCCACGTCGCTCCGCTCCTCGGAATGACAAAATGGGCCGATTCAAAAGCCAACCTGACCTGCGCCCTCCGGGGTGCAGGTCATAGGAGAGTACCCGGCGCACGGCGGCGGATATTCTCCTATGACCTCAATACTGGAGAATGAGGAGTGTAATTATGAAGAAAAGAAGCCTGAAAACCAAGCTGCTGGCGCTGTCCGTGGTGCTGATCCTGGCGGCGCTGTCGGTCTACGGCACCCTGGCCTATTTCACGGCCCAGGGCACCGCCCGGAACGTTATCACCACCGGCGACATCAAGATCGCTCTGGAGGAGCGGATGCTCACTCCGGACGGTGAAAAGACCGTGCCCTTTGAGGATCAGCTGGGCGTTATGCCCGGCAGCGATGTCTCCAAGATCGTCACGGTGACCAACACCGGCGGCCAGCCCGCCTGGGTGCGTGTCTCCCTGGACAAGGCCATTGAGCTGGCCCAGGGCGTGGAGGGGCAGGCGGACCTTTCCCTGGTCACCTGCGACCTGAACACGGAGAGCTGGACGGAAAAGGACGGCTACTACTATTATAACGCCGTCCTGGAGCCGGGCCAGACCACGGAGCCGCTGTTCACCGCGGTCCACTTCGCCGAGACCATGAGCAATATGTACCAGGAGAGCCGTGCCATTCTGCAGGTGAACGCCTTCGCCACGCAGACCGCGCACAACGGCGCCTCTGCCCTGGAGGCCGCCGGCTGGCCTGAAGCCTGAGAAGGGAGGAAATGAGAAATGCTGCAATATCTGAAGCGCCAGGCAATGAAGCTGCGCAGCGGCCTTACCAAGGGGATTGTGCTGCTGCTCTGCCTTGCCACGCTCTTTTCTTCGGCCCAGCTGGGCGGGCTTGCCCTGATTGCGGAGGCGGCGGAGGGCGAGCATTCCGTGCTTTGCGCCGGAAAGGCCACCACCGACGTCACCCTTCCCCAGGATGACAAGCTCACCCTCACCGTAGAGGAAAAGACGGACGCCGTCTATGCCTGGCAGCTCTGCGTCGATAAGGATGCCGACCAGTGGGTGACCATTTCCGGTCAGAAGCAAAGCTTCCTCACCCTCAGCTACGCCATGGTCGCAAGCCTTTTGGATAGCCGCGGCGTCACCTACGTCCGCTCTGTCATCACCGGCAGCGCCGGCACCAGCGTCAGCCAGCCCGTCACCGTCCGCGTGTCCTACGTGGTTCCGGAGACGGCCGCCTCGTCTGCGCCCTCCGCCTCCGCGCCGCGCAAAGCCCCCGCTCGCTACAATGCCCCCGCCAACGGCGACTTGACCTCCTACACCATCACCGTGAACTTCAAATATGAAGACGGCACCCTGGTTGCCGATCCCTATGTAGCCACTATTGAGGCTGGCGGTGCCTTCACTACTACCGTCAAATTCCCCGAGTCCGTCGGCTACCTCCCCTATTGGGAGAACGATGAGCAAAGCTCCACTGAGCATAAAATCAGCTTCGATTCCATGGACCAGGATTATACTTACACCGTCACATATAAGCCCACCATTGTAAAATACCAGGTGCATCACTTCATCCAAAACATCCTGGATGACAACTACACCCTGTATACGACCACCGAAATGAAGGGTCTCACCGGCGACCTGGTCGCTGACTGCACCATAGATATCGATGGTTTTTCCGCCCTGTATTATGATAAGGACGTAAAGATCGCAGCCGACGGCTCCACCGAGATCGAGGTCTATTACGACCGCAATTATTACCTGGTCTCCTTCGATCTGAACGGCGGCTACGGCGTAGACCCCATCTATACCCGCTACGGAGCCACCGTCTCGGTAGGCAAGCCCACCCGCCCCGGCTACGTGTTTGACGGCTGGAAGCTGATATCCTGCGGCGGCGAAACACCCACTGCAGACCAGGAGGCAGCATATTCCCTTGTAAACAGCATCACCGTCCCGTCCATGAACCTGAAGTATCAGGCCCAGTGGACGACCTCCGACACTACCTATACCGTCGTTTATTGGACTGAAAACGCCAATGACGATAACTATAGCTACTATGACTCCGAAAAAGTAAATGCCACCTCCGCCGACACCGTAAGCGGAAGCACCTTCGGTCAGGCGAAGACCATCCCGCATTTCACCTTCAATGCCGACAAAACCGATGAGAACGTCATCGTGGAAGGCGACGGCTCCACTGTTGTCAATGTGTACTATACCAGAAACACCTACACGCTGACGTTTAAGAATGCCACAAAAGTTCTGACGTGTACCCAAACAGAACATACACACAGTGATGCATGTTGCAAGTATGGTGGAACGGACTTTACTCACTGGTGGCATGACAAAGATTGTTGTAAATTAGGATTGTCTGAACACACCCACAGCAGCAGATGTTACTCCGATTCCGACTTGACCATCACCGCGAAATATCAAGCAGACATCCACAAAAATTTCCCCATCAAGGATGGAGACGAAACCATTTGGTGGAAGGTTCCGAATGGCACCGAAACATATGGTAATTCAAATGAGCAGCGATATCTTGGCAGCATTGACACCATGCCGGGAGAGAATATCACATTTAATAAATATGCTTCCGAGTCCGGCGCAAAGATTTATTATTATGTTGAAACACTAAATGGAGCTGCTGGAGAAAAAAACAATAATGGGAAAAATTATAATCTGTATAAGGTGATTGATCTTGACTACAGTAACGGGACTTCTTTAACATACAAAGAGGAATTCCATCCCATCACAGGCTTCACGCAAGGCGATTCCAATCCTACCCTTCCGAAGGACGGAAAGGTTAGAATGCAGCGCGAAAACTATCTTTATTACACCCGCAACAGCTACAACTTGAAGTTCTATAACTACAATGCGGAAGTAACCGGTAGAGCTGCCAGCGTTCAGTATGAAGCGTCTCTCTCCGGCTATAACTTCACGCCGGATTACCCCAATGACCTGGAGCCCAACGGCTACGAGTTCGCCGGTTGGTACACCACTCCCCAGTGCTTTGAGGGCTCCGAGGTTGACTTTGCTACGGCGACCATGCCCGCTTCCGATGTGACCCTCTACGCCAAGTGGGCGCCCAAGACCCACACGGTCTGTGTTTTCAAGACCGTAGACATGACCGACCAGCTCGGCGCCTCCCAGTCCGTCCTCCACGGCAGCCTTGCCAAGGCCCCCGAGGAGCCCTCCAATGGCAACTATGTGTTCGCCGGCTGGTTCTACATGGACGGCACGGAGAAAAAAGCCTTCGACTTCAACAACATGCCCGTCAACCGCGACCTGAACATCTTTGCCGAGTGGAGCTCCAAAACAGCCGTGCTGTATACCATTTATTATAAGGATGAAGCCGGTAATGAGATTGCCGACCCCACCGTTGGCTCCACTCTGGCCGGTACCTCCAAGACCTTCACCGCCAAGGCCGGCGACCAGCTCTATGCAGACTATCGGGAGGGCTACTTCCCCAATACCAACAGCCACACCATCCTGATGAATATCGATGGTAAAAACGAGTTCACTTTCGTTTATAAGCAGATGGAGAACGCCCCCTATACCGTCCGCTATCTGGAAAAGGGCACTGGAAATGTACTCCATGAGGAAAAGAAGGTAAGCGAAAACAAAAAGTCGGTTGTTACCGAGAAATTCGAGCCCGTCAACGGCTATATGCCCGATGCCTATCAGAAGCGCCTTGTCCTCTCCGCCAACGACGAGGAGAACGTGCTGACCTTCTGGTACACAAAGGACTCGGAGAATGCCTACTACATGATCATTCACTGGGTCCAGAACCTGGAGGGTGATGGCTACACCGAATACCGCACCATCCAAAGCCCCGGAAAGATCGGTGATAAGATCACAGAAGAACCCCTGACCATCGAAGGCTTTACCTATAACGCGAGTAAGAGTACCGCCAGCGACACACTTGCACCCGAAGGCTTGGTGCTGAATCTGTACTATGATCGGATTACGTACAATTACACCGTTCAGTATTTGGAGTACGGCACTGAGAATAAGCTCCATGAGGATAAGACATCCACCGAGTCCTACCGTTATGGAAAGGTCGTCTCCGAGGAGGCCATCGATATTCCCGGATATAAGCTCGTAAGTGAATCCCCCAGAACCCTTACCATCAATAACCGCACGGACGGAAATGTGATCAAGTTCTATTATCAGGAGCAGAATGTCACTATAACCTATATCCCCGTTCCGTTAGATGCCGGCACCGTGAGCACCGGCACAGAGACTGTTAGGGCGGTCAATGGTACGCTGGCCGGCTCTGCCCCCACCCCCAAGGATGGCTATCGCTTTGTCGGCTGGTATACCAACATCCAATGCACGAACCCCGTTCCATCGGATTGGGTGGACAGCAACAATAAGCTGACGCCGCAAAAGCAAGACGGGATCTATCACTCCGCCACCTACTACGCAAAGTTCGAGAAGGCCGTTGCTCCTCTAACCATCCAAAAGACCGGTTGGGACGAGATCGATGAAAAACAGACATTCCTCTTCCGCGTCAAGGGGACCGACGAGAAAACCAAGGACATTGATATGCTCGTTACCGTCCACGGCAACGATAAAACCACCATTGCCGACCTGCCCATAGGCAGCTACACCGTCACCGAGCAGACCGACTGGTCCTGGCGGTATACGCCCAAGAATGGTACGCAGACGGTTACACTCACTCCGTCGGGCGCTACCCTTACATTTGATAATGACCGCACCCAGACCTACTGGCTCGACGGCGACAGCTACTCGGTCAACCATTTTACAAAGTAAAGGAGGGAGGACAGCACGATGAAAAAAGAACATTACACCGGTAAGTATATGCAGCCCGGCAAAAGTCCGGCGCGCCGCCCAAAGCGGCTTGTCACGCTGCTGGTTTCTCTGCTCCTTGTCCTGGGCGTCGTTGTCGGCGGTACCATCGCCTTCATCCATACCCGCACCGAGCAGAAGGTAAACACCTTCACCCCCTCCCGCGTCGCCAGCCAGGTGACGGAGGACTTTGACAATAATGTCAAAAGCAACGTAGCCGTCAAAAACACCGGCGACACCACCGCCTATATCCGCGCGGCGATCAACGTCACCTGGATGAAGGACGCAGAGGCCGGTACAGAGTATGATGCTGCCAATCAGACGGTATCGGCAAAGATCCCTGTGGAGGGTAAGGATTACAGCATTACACTTGCGCAAAATACCAACTGGATCAAGGGCGCTGACGGCTACTATTACTACCAGCTGCCTGTGAATCCCAAGGACAGCACAAAAGTGCTGATTGAGGAATGTACGCTGCTGAAAGACGCATCTGTTCCGGATGGGTATCATCTTTCCGTAGAGATCGTGGCCTCCGCTATTCAGGCCGCTCCCGAAGCGGCCGTTAAGGCGGCATGGGGTGATGGCTTCTCCATTGACGCGAGTGGCAACCTTGTTGTGCCGAGTAGCTCGGGTAACTAAGGGGGGTGCGAGATATGAAGAAAACCTGTAAAGCAATTCTTTCGCTGGCCCTGACGCTGCTCATGCTCATGGGGCTTGCGACTACCGCCTTTGCTGACGGGCGGGTCACCTATGACGGCAGCGCCCGGGAGTTCATCTTTGCACCCGGCAGCGAGTATTCTCCCACCGACCTGTTTACGGATTTCAAGAATGTCATGCCCGGTGACTCCATCACCCAGAAGGTCACCATTGACAACAAGGTGGAAAAGAACGTCAAGATCAAGGTTTACATGCGTGCTTTGGGCGCGGTGGAGGGCTCGGAGGAGTTCCTGTCTCAGATGAACCTGACCGTGAAGCTGGACGGCAAGTCCAAACTGTTTGCCGCTCCCGCCCATGAGACCGCGCAGCTGAGTGATTGGGTCTGCCTGGGAACCATCTATTCCGGCGGCAAGATCGACCTGGATGTGACGCTGAATGTGCCCATCACCATGGAGAATGATTTCCAGGCTTCCGTGGGCTATTTGGATTGGCAGTTCAAGGTCGACGAGCTTCCGGTAGAGTCCAGTGATCCCACCCCGCCTCCCACGGGTGATACCTTCAATGCGGCCCTGTGGGTGATCGTGATGGTGGCCAGCCTGGCCGTGATCGTGTTCCTGTTTGTGAGCCGCAAGCGGAAGAATAAGGCCGACAAGTAAACAAAATGATGCAGCTACCGGCTGCAGCAGAAAGCATCCGCATGGAACTCCATGCGGATGCTTTTTTGGGGCAAGTGGACAACCTCCCGCTCATACCATAGGATTCGGGAGGTGGCATATGAAAAATAAAAGTATTCCGGTTCATTGCAGCTACTCGGATACCGGCCCGGCGCTGGAGGAGCTGGTCAGGGAATCCTTTCGGGTCTATCTGAAAAAGGAATTAACGCGCCAAGCAGACTATTGGAACATACAAGAGGGAGATGCGGCTGGACAGGGGCACGGATCGGGAGAGAGCGCATGTTTCAGGAGATAAGCAACCCCGGGGATTACCGTGCGGCGCTGTATATCCGGCTGTCCAGGGAGGACGAAAGGGAGGGACCGTCCCAAAGCGTGACCAACCAGCGGTCGCTGCTGGAGGAATTCGTGGAGAAGCAGCATTTACAGGTCTATGACACCTATGTGGATGACGGCTGGAGCGGCACAAACTTTGACCGTCCGGCTTTTCGGCGCATGATCGACGACATCGAGGCCAAAAAGGTCAACATGGTCATCACCAAGGATCTCTCCCGGCTGGGCCGCGACTACATTATGACCGGCCACTACATGGAGCGGTATTTTCCGGAGCATCGTGTGCGGTACATCTCGCTTTTGGACGGAATTGACACGGGCGTTGATTCCAGCGCCAATGACATCACGCCCTTTCGGGCTATCATGAACGACATGTATGCAAAGGACATCTCTAAGAAGATCAAGTCCGTCAAGCGGGATAAGCAGCGCAAAGGGGAATTCATCGGCGGAAAACCGGTGTACGGATACAAAATGCACCCCACGGAGAAGAATCGGATCGTCATTGACGAGGAGGCCGCGCCCGTGGTGCGGCGGATCTTTTCTATGGCGCTGGAGGGCGTCAGCTGCCGGAAGATCGCTGCCGCCCTGAATGAAGAAGGCGTGCCCGCACCGTCCGTTTACTGTGGCTGGAGTACAGGGCGCAAGGGCCCTTATGCGGGGCTATGGAGCGGGGAACGCATCTCCGAAATGCTGCGCAATGAAACCTATATCGGCAGCATGGTGCAGGGCCGACAGGTGAAGATCAGCTATAAATCGAAAAAATGCCTGCACCAGGACCGGGAAAACTGGGTCGTGGTGGCCCATACCCACGCACCGATAGTTGACGAGGCGACTTTTCAAAAGGTGGGGCTGCTGGTCGGCAGCCGCAGGCATACCCGCTGCCGCACCTATGATTTCCTGCTGAAGGGGCTGATATTCTGCCATGAGTGCGGCTACCCGCTGGCGGTGCTGAACCGGCCTAACGCCAAGGGGGAGGATGTGCTGTACTTCGTCTGCCGGACGTATCAGCGCTTCACCAAGAGCGGCGTCTGCACCGCTCACTACATCAAGGAGAAGACGGTGACGGATGCGGTGGCGGACAAGGTGCGGGAGATTTGCAAGGACTGCCTGAATAGCCGGGCCTTACCGGCTATGGCGGAGGAAGCGGTCGAGAAAACGGCCCGGGAGAACGAAATCGCTGCGGAAATGGCTGCACTGCAAGAAAAATTAATCGGCCTGACACAAAGCATCGACCGAATGTATTCGGACCGGCTTTCCGGACTGCTGCCGGAGGGGGACTTTCAGCGAATTTTTACCCGCCTGAAAGGCCGGCGGGAGCAGCTGGAGGAACACCTTCAGGAGCTGGAGCTTCGGCAGAAATGCCCCACCGGACCAAGGGAAAAAGCACTGGAATTGGCGCAGCGGTTCAGGGACACGGCATACGCCAACCGGGAACTACTGGTGAGTCTGGTCCAGCGGATCGAGCTGACGGAGGACCGGGAGATCCTCATCCGTTTCCGGTTTACAGAGCCGCAGAAAGAGGAAACAAGCATAAATGCGGAAAGCCATATACCGCTCCCGGTGGCGCAGTCCGGGCAGGAAAGCTCCTTACAATAGCCGCGGCGCTATGTATCCCGCATTGAAAAGCGGGCGCTGCAAAAGCTGGAGGCGGCACTGACGGAGGAGATGCCACCAAGAAACAATAAATAATTACCATCATGCGAGAGTGATTCGCATATTCCTCTTGCATGAGGCAATAAGGAATGGTATAATACATAATAGCAAATTATGCAAAGAACAAGGATGCAAGGAAGGAACATGCATGAGAAACATATACTGTGGGATCGCGGACATGCGCAAGAGGGTTTTTGCAGAGGTGGCAAAGCTTGCCTACGAGGGCGGCGACTATCATCGGGTGGATAAGCTGCCCCATAAGATATTGCCGGCCGATCCGGGCAACGAGAGAGATTCCATTTTTTTAGAGCGGGCCATTGTGGCAGAGCGTATCCGCCTGGCCATGGGCCACAGCCTGCGCTCCGCGTCCCAGCAGGGGTCCTTGTCTGATGCGGCAGATAAAACCGCCATCCGGGAGCGCTACTACGAGCCGCCTCTCATCAACATCATCAAGTATGCCTGCCACGCTTGCCCTGACACCCATTACGAGGTGACCAATGCCTGCCAGAGCTGCCTGGCCCACCACTGCTCCAACTCCTGCCCCAAGGGAGCCATCAGCTTTACCCATGGCCGGGCGGAGATCGACCAAAGCAAGTGCATCAAGTGCGGCAAGTGCAAGGCGGCATGTTCTTACCAGGCCATCATCCGTTTTGAGCGGCCCTGCCAGGAGGCCTGCGGCATGGATGCCATCGGCAAGGATGAGTATGGCCGGGCGGAGATCAACCACGACAAGTGTGTCAGCTGCGGCATGTGCCTGGTGAACTGTCCCTTCGGCGCCATCGTGGATAAGAGCCAGCTTTTCCAGCTCATACACGCCATCCGGGGCGGTGACAAGATCATCGCCGTCATCGCCCCGGCCTTCTGGGGTCAGTTTGGCGAAAAGGTCACACCCGGTCAGATCGTGGAGGCTATGAAGATCCTGGGCTTCCAGTCCGTGGAGGAGGTCGCCGTGGGCGCGGATCTGTGTGCCATTGAGGAGGCGGAGGAGTTCATGCGCCATGTGCCGCAGATGCAGCCCTATATGGCCACCTCCTGCTGCCCGGCGTGGTCCGTGATGGCCAAGAAGGAATTTCCCGGTGCAGCGCCGTACATCTCCATGACCATGACCCCCATGGTGCTCACGGCCCGGCTGCAGAAAAAGCGCAATCCGGACTGCAAGATAGCTTTCATCGGTCCCTGCGCCGCTAAAAAACTGGAGGCCAGCCGCCGTTCCATCCGCAGTGATGTGGACTTTGTACTGACCTTTGAGGAGCTGCGGGGGATGCTGGAGGCCAAGAACATCAACTTTGCCGACATCCCCGATGTGCCGGCCAATTACGAGGCGTCTGCCCCCGGTGTGGGCTTTGCCGCCTCCGGGGGCGTTGCCAAGGCGGTGGAGGATGTGATCCACCGTATAGATCCCGATCGGGAGGTAAAAACCGTGTATGCCGAGGGACTGCGGGAGTGCCGCAAGATGCTGCGCATCGCCCGGACCGGGAAGTATGACGGCTACCTGCTGGAGGGTATGGCCTGCCCGGGTGGATGTATCGCAGGCGCGGGCACCATCCAGCCGCCGGAGAAGTCCCGGCGGGTGCTGGAGCAGTACAAGGCCAACGCGCCCAAGGCTAATCCCCTGGATTCGGATTATAAGGGCGACCTATACCTGCTCCACGATGACGAGAGCGGTTGGGACTATGTAAGCAGACACTGAGAGGATGCCAATGAATGAACTGATCCTGTTATGCATGGAGATGGTGGGCACCGTGGCTTTTGCCCTGTCCGGCGCCATGACCGCGCTTCGGAGGCAGATGGATCTGCTGGGCGTTATGATCCTGGGCCTTATTACCGCCGTGGGCGGCGGTGTGCTGCGGGATTTACTGCTGGGCATCACGCCGCCCAAGGTATTTGACGACCCGCTGACGGTATGTGTAGCGCTGGTTTCCTCTGCAGCGGCGTTTTTGCCGCCGCTGCGCGGCCTGCTGCTCAGGAGCACGCTGCTATTTGAGCGGCTGCTGCTGTGGGCAGATTCCCTGGGCCTGGCGGCATTTACCGTGGTGGGCGAACAGATTGCCTATAGCCATCTACCGGAGGGGAGCTGGTTTGCCGTGGCTCTGCTGGGCACCATCACCGGCGTGGGCGGCGGCGTGGTGCGGGATTCCCTGGCGGGTAACGTGCCGTACATATTCCGCAAGCATATCTATGCCCTGGCGGCCCTGGCGGGCGCCGCTGTGTGGGTGGTATGCCACCTGTATTGGGACGACACGGCTGCGCTGCTGATGGGCAGCACGGTGGTGGTGGCCATCCGATTGCTGGCGGCTCACTTCCGTTGGAGCCTGCCGAAGGCCAAGGTCCCGGAGGGATAAGAGGTTTGCTTCAAAAGCGTTTCGATACGGAAGAGAAAAAGCTCCCCCTGCCTCTGTGAACAGGACCAGTAAAAACGGACAATAGACAAAACACCCCCTGATGTAGTTATTATCCTACATCAGGGGGTATTTGCATGTCAGGAAGTGCCGTGAGGTCGGGGGGAGCTTTTGATGCTTTTATCTATGGAACAGGCCGCGTTTTTCATAGGGCTTGGATTCTACAGCCTTGACCTCATAGCCTGTTTCGGTGATGGCCCTGCGCAGGGCCTCCTCGTCCAGCGGCTCCGGGGAAATGACGGTGGCCGTACCCTTGGAATGGGACGCGCTGACCTTCTTCACGGCGAACTTGTTGCGAATTACATCACACACGTGGCTCTCGCACATGCTGCACATCATGCCGTCGATCTTCAAAATGGTTTCTGTCATATACTTATGCCTCCTTAGCAGATTTATCCTTCTTCTTGAGCGGGAGATCCAGCTGCGCCAGCACCACGGCGATGAGCATCAGCACGCAGCCAATCAGCTCCTTGCCGGTCATGGTCTCATGCAGGAAGATGGCACCGGACACTGCGCCGAACACGCTCTCCAGGCTCAAAAGCAGAGCCACAATGGTGGGGTTGGAGTCCTTTTGTGCCAAAATCTGCAGGGTGTAGGCCACACCGCTGGAGAAAACGCCCACATACAGGATCGAGCCCATGCAGGGGACAATGTCCGCCCAGGTGGGGTTTTCAAAGATCAGCATGAGTATAGCCGAAAGGATAGCACATGTCAAGAACTGGATGCAGCTCATTTTCACGCCGTCCACCCTTTGGGTGAAGTAATCGATGACCAGGATGTGCAGCGTATAGCCAAAGGCACACAGCATCACCAGCAGGTCGCTGGGGGCAATGGTGAAATTTTCCTTAATGCACAGGCAGTAAAGGCCGGCCACTGCCAGCAGGACACTGATCCAAACGGTGGGGGAGACTTTTTTCTTGAGAAACAGGCCACAGATGGGCACCAGCACCACATAAAGCGTGGTGATAAAGCTGGTCTTGCCGGCGCTGGCACCGGCCACCAAACCCAGCTGCTGCAAATTGCAGGCCAGGGCCAAGGCGATGCCGCAGCAGATGCCGCCTAAAATCAGGTCCCTCCGCCCGGCCTTTTTCTCTTCGGCGGTCTGCTCCGCCGGGGGCTCCTTGCGCAGCATTTTAAAGATCTGTACCACTACCAGCAAGGCCAAAAAACCCACGAAGGAACGGGCGGCGTTGAAGGTGTAGGCCCCCACATGCTCGGTGCTGGTGCTCTGAGCAACGAAGGAGGAGCCCCAGATCATGGCGGTGATGATGGGGAATACCACCTGACGAACCTGATTGTGTTTCATAGTGCTTTCCTTTCTGTATCCTGCTTTCTCGCAGCTAATGGTTTTCACCTGTATCGATGGGATTCACATGCCACTTGAATTTATTTTCTGTGCCGTGCAGCAGACGGCGGATGTTCTCCCGGTGGCAGAAGATAACCAGGGCCGCCACCACTGCGCACAGAGCGGTCAGCAGTGGGTCATGGCCAAAGACAAAGAACGCCGACACCGGCATGCTGGCTGTGGCCGCAATGGAGCCCAGGGACACATAGCGGGTCAGAAGCCACAGGAGGACGAAGAGCCCCCAGGCGACAAGGCCCATGCGCCAATCCAGCATCCACACCAGCACGCCGCCGGAGAGAATACCCTTGCCGCCCTTGAGCCCGTAGTAGGCCGGGAACATATGCCCCAGCTCGCAGCCGATGCCGCCCAGCAGCACACCCAGGGTCCAGCTGCCGTTGGTGCAGAGCATCAGATACCCGCCGATGAGGCAGGAGAGCAGGGTCTTGCCCATGTCACAGAGAATCACGATGAGGGCAAATTTGGCGCCATAGGTGCGGTAGAAATTGGTAAGCCCGGCATTGCCGCTGCCGTGCTTGCGTACATCATCCCGGATGATGAAGTGGGAGGTGACCACCGAGCCGTTGAAGCAGCCCAGCAGGTACGACACCAGCAGCGTTAGCCCCACCACAAAGTAGATGGACAGCTTAATTGTCATCGTCTCCCTTCTGCCGGATGGAGAGGATAATGGGGGTGCCCTCCAGGCCGAACACGCTGCGGATCTGGTTTTCCAGGTATCGCTGATAAGAGAAGTGGAAGAGCTTCTTGTCGTTGCAGAAAATGACGAAGTGAGGGGGCTTGATGCCCACCTGGGTCATGTAATAGATCTTCAGGCGGCGGCCCTTGTCTGTGGGAGGCTGCACCCGGGTCTGGGCATCGGCCAGGACGGAGTTGAGCATGCCTGTGGTGATGCGGGTGGAGGCCTGGTTGTTCACATAATTGATGAGTTCAAACAGCCGCGCTACCCGCTGGCCCGTAAGAGCGGAGATGAACAGGATGGGAGCGTAGGTCATGTAGCTCAGGTCCCGGCGGATGTCCTCGCGCATGCGGTCCATGGTCTTGCCGTCCTTTTCCACCATGTCCCACTTGTTCACCACGATGATGCAGGCCTTACCCGCCTCGTGGGCCAGGCCCGCGATCTTGGTGTCCTGCTCGGTCACGCCGTCGTTGGCGTCAATGAGGATCAGGCACACGTCGCTGCGCTCGATGGCCATGGTGGCCCGGAGGACGCTGTATTTCTCAATGGCGTCGTCCACCTTGGACTTTTTGCGCATGCCGGCGGTGTCGATGAAGTTATATTTGCCCGTCTCGTTTTCAAAATAGGAGTCGATGGCGTCCCGGGTGGTGCCCGCCACATTGCTGACGATGACCCGTTCCTGGCCCAGGATGCGGTTGGTAAGGCTGGACTTGCCCACATTGGGCTTGCCGATGATGGCCACCTGGATCACGTCGTCGTCCTCCTCCGTCTCGTCCTCGGGGGGGAAGTATTTCAGGCACGCGTCCAGCAGGTCGCCGGTGCCGTGGCCGTGGACGGCGGACACGGCGATGGGATCGCCCAGGCCCAGGTTATAGAACTCATAAAACTCCGGGTCCACGGTGCCGGTGGCGTCCATCTTGTTCACCGCCAGGACAATGGGCTTTTTGGAGCGCTGGAGCATACTGGCCACCTCCTGGTCGGCGGCGGTCATGCCGGTCTTGATGTCCACCACCAGGACGATGACGGTGGCGTTGTCGATGGCGATCTGCGCCTGCTGGCGCATGAAGGACAGGATCTGATTGTCGGTATTGGGCTCGATGCCGCCGGTGTCCACCAGGGTGAACTTGCGGCCGCACCAGTCACTCTCGCCGTAGATGCGGTCCCTCGTCACGCCGGGGGTGTCCTCCACGATGGACAGACGGCGGCCGATGAGCTTATTAAACAGCATGGACTTGCCCACGTTGGGCCGGCCCACAATAGCGATCATAGGTTTTGCCATAGGTCTACCTCCTTATAATCCGAAAATGGCGTCGCACAGGTCGAAGCCGTCGATGCCCACCACCTGCACCGGCGCATCCAGCGCCTGGGAGAGTTGGGGGACGGTCCAGTCGTCCAAAAATACATCCTCCTGGTGCCGGAGCATGTGCAGGGGGATCAGTACCCGGCCCAGGGGCTTGTGCGACTGCAGTTGAGCGGCCAGGTCCTGCCCGGTCAAAAGGCCCGCCACATCAATGGTATGGCCGAAAAAGTCGTTGTCTATCCCAATCACCTGGCCCTGCACCTGGGGGAAACGCTGCTGCACAAGGTGCAGCAGATGGCCCATAAAGCCCTCGGCGGCCCGGCCGGTGGCAATGGTGAAAGGGGAAGGGGCCGGGGCCTCATCCATAAGGTCCATGGCCCGGAGCAGGTCGCTCTCCAGGGAGCGGAGCATGCCCACGCCGTTTTCCAACTGCCGATAGCCCTCATAATAGTCGTCCCCGGGCAGCTCCCGTCCGGCCCGGAGAAACAGCTCATCGGCGCAGAAAAAACGCCTTGTGCCGAAGCGGCGTAGGTTTTCCCGGCCGAATTCCTCGGCAATGTCCAGAATTTCTCCCGCGCACGCCTTGTCCACGGGCCGGAGCTTGGCCAGGCCCTTTCGATATTTGGTGATGCCCACGGGCACCAGGGAGCAGGAGGAGAACTGCATTTCCGTCAGATCCCGCAGGGTGCGGCGCAGCTGAACGCCGTCGTTCCAGCCGGGGCATATAACGATCTGCCCATTCATGACGATGCCCGCCTTGCAGAAGGCGCGGATGTAGTCCAGGCTGCGTTGGGCGTTTTTATTGCCCAGCATGGTGCAGTGGAGATGGGGGTCCGTGGTGTGGACGGAGACGTTGATGGGGCTGATGCGCAGGTCGATGATGCGCTGGGCCTCCCGCTCGGTGAGGTTGGTGAGGGTGATGTAATTGCCCTGGAGGAAGCTGAGCCGGGCGTCATCGTCCTTAAAATACAGGGTCTTGCGCATGCCTGGGGGCATCTGGTCCACGAAGCAGAAGATGCAGTGGTTGGCGCACGAACGCATCTCGTCCATGAGATAGGTGTCGAAGTTCAGCCCCAGGTCCTCGCCCTCGGCCTTGCGGATGGTGAGCTTTTGGGTGGTGCCGTCTTCGTTTTTGAGAGACAGATGGCTCACGGGATCGTACCCGTAGAACCGGTAGTCCAGCACATCCACCACGGTGTGACCGTTGATGGACAAAAGCTGCTGGCCCGGCCGCAGACCTGCCCGCATAGCAGGGCTGCCGGGGTCTATGGAGGTGATGATGGTACTCATAGGTGCGTCTCTCCCGAAAAAACGGCATAATGCCACATGATAACTATATAATTATAGCCGCTTTCGCATCGGGGCGCAAGCATTTTCTATATTTGATAGTATAGACGGCTTTTAAACAAAAGTAAAACGAATGATTTTTATGGATGGGATGAAAAATATGAATGGATAAAGCGGGCAGCTGTATGTATTTTGCCTCCTCGCAATGACGC
>CAVKFX010000081.1:0-2912 GCA_963655625.1 uncultured Eubacteriales bacterium
CGGAAGCAAAGGTATAACACACTAGACTTTGCAAGCAAAATCGTGTGCCAACAGGGATGCTACGCGCCCCTATTGGAAACCCAGCGTCAAAGGGATGCTCCCTTTGAAATCCCTCATTCTCCTCGCAGATGTATATACAAACTGCAAAATGCAGCTTGCAACGCCTGCTCAGAAAATGCAAAAGGAAGCCTGCGCAGATGCGTGGCACAGACTTCCTTTTGGGCGGAAATGCAGAAGAAAGGGACGACAGTTTCTCCTGCATTCCCGCAGCCCGCTGCGGTGAGAACGAAAAAATTGGAATATTGGGAGGTACTGCCATGAAAAAGCCGTGGGGAAAATGGTTCCTGTTTGTACTGGTGCTGCTTGCGGCAGTCATAGGGATTCCCGTTATAATCAACGAATCTTATAAGACGAACAGCGGATACATGACAATGTGGAGTGCGGCAGATTTGCTTGCCTACTATGGTACGATCATAGCCTCTGTTGGAGCCGCAGCAGGTGTCTTTGTATCCATAAAAGTCGCAGCAAAGAACTATAAAGAAGATGTTCGTGCGCGTGTTATGCCTTTTATTGCGGTAACGCCGTTTGAACGAAAAGCAATCGTAAATACAATGACCCTGTTAAAAGAAAAGGTAGAGAAAACCGAAAGACCAGAAAAAACTGATAACACGCCTGCTGTACAGTATGACGAATATAAGTTGAGCCAAATATATTTTGTCATTACAGAACATGACATTGATGCGAAAAACGGATTGGACAAAAGCCAGCAGGCGATTCTGGAACATGCAGGAAATTCGTGGGTCTCAGTAACAGGTGGACTAGAAATGCTTCAGAGAACAGATTTTTATAGTATGCCCTTAGAGATTGAGAACGTCGGAAATGGAACTGCGGTGAATCTGCGTATAGGCTTTAACCGTGTGGGTGATAGAAATACATATAGATTTATTCGACCGATGATGCTGAAGTAGAGTCAAACAGTGTACATTCACATCTTTTCTACAGCCGATTATGATATAGTTTGCGGAGATTATTCCTTGGAATTCCACTATGAGGATATTTATGGGAACAAATATTCTCAGGAGTTCCCTGTTGAGTACGGTAAAAATAAAGACAATCAGGAATACCAAAGCATAGATTTAGTTGGAAAGCAGCTCAGAAAAACAGAGGCCACACCCAATGCCAACACTTAAACGGATTGAGGATAAGAATATGAACGAGAAACAGACTATGACAGACGCTGAGCGTCGTTTCGCTGCAAAACAATTCTCCATTGACTGGAAAGATCGTGGCGATGAAAAACAGGAAACACAAACTTTTTGGCTAGCGTTGCTGCAAAAAGTCTACGGTGTAGCTGAGCCAGACAAGTATATTAGCTTTGAAAAGACCGTCAATGTAGACGATGCCAAAACGGGCAAAACCACTACGAAATTTATTGACGGATATATTGGCGCAACCCGTGTCTTGATTGAGCAAAAGGGAGCAAAAATTGACTTAAATAAGGGTGAGACACAGTCTGATGGTTCTTTGCTTTCGCCTTACCAACAGGCACGACGCTACGGCGGCTATCTACCCGCCAATCAGCAGCCCCGTTGGATCGTGGTTTGTAATTTCAGGGAGTTTCGTATCCACGACATGAACCGCCCCAATGATACACCTGAAATTTTGATGCTATCCGATTTGGAGAAAGAGTACGCCCGTTTAAACTTTCTTGTGGATACTGGGGACGAGAATATCCGCAAGGAAATGGAAATCTCTTTGCAAGCCGGTGAACTTGTTGGCGTGCTGTATGACGCACTGTTAAAGCAGTATGCCGACCCGGAAGCGGAGGAGACTCTTAAGAGCTTAAATGCCCTTTGTGTTCGTCTTGTGTTCTGCCTGTATGCAGAGGATGCCGGGATTTTCGGCAAGCGCGGCATGTTCCACGACTATCTGCAAGCGCACCGCACAGAGGATCGCCGTGCGCTTATCAACCTGTTCCATGTACTCGACCAAAAACCGGAACAGCGAGACCGTTATCTGGATGAAGATCTATCGGCGTTTCCCTACGTCAACGGCGGCTTGTTTGCCAATGAGGACATTGAAATCCCACGCTTAGGTGATGAGATTATTGATCTGCTTCTGAGTCGTGCGAGCGAGGATTTTGACTGGTCTGCTATCAGCCCCACGATCTTTGGTGCAGTGTTTGAAAGTACGTTGAATCCACAAACGCGCCGCGCCGGAGGAATGCATTATACCAGCATTGAGAATATTCACAAGGTGATTGACCCGCTATTTCTGGATGAGCTGAAGGCGGAACTGGCAGAAATCGAAGCAATTCCCGTAGACCGAACCCGTGACGCAAAGCTGCGCAGCTTTCAAGCTCGCCTCGCTAACCTAAAATTTCTCGATCCGGCCTGCGGAAGTGGCAACTTTCTAACGGAAACCTATTTATCTCTGCGCCGCTTGGAGAACAAAGTGATTTCCTTGCTACATAAGGGACAGATTGTGCTTGATTTGGGCAATCCCATTCAAGTCTCCATCAGCCAGTTTTACGGCATTGAAATCAACGATTTTGCTGTGACCGTTGCCAAGACTGCCCTCTGGATCGCAGAAAGCCAGATGATGAAAGAGACGGAAGATGTTGTCCACATGGCACTGGACTTCCTTCCGCTGAAAACCAACGCCTATATCGTGGAGGGCAACGCCCTGCGGCTGGATTGGGAAACCGTTGTACCGAAAGGACAGCTGAATTATATCATGGGCAATCCGCCGTTTGTGGGCGCCCGATTGATGGATGCTTTGCAAAAATCAGATGTGAATTTGATTTTTGACGGCTGGAAAAACGCAGGTAATTTGGATTATGTCTGTTGTTGGTATAAAAAGGCGGCCGATTTGATGCAGGAAACAGCGATTTGCAGTGCCTTGGTTTCGAC
>CAVKFX010000081.1:2922-4164 GCA_963655625.1 uncultured Eubacteriales bacterium
TTGCTGGACGCGGATAACGTGTTTGTGGAAAGCAGAAACAAGCCAATTTGTGATGTTCCCGAAATCGGAATAGGCAATAAGCCCATTGATGGAGGCAATTATTTGTTCACAAAAGAGGAAATGGAACAATTCATCAAGGGGGAACCACAATCCCAGCAATATTTTAAACCTTGGTATGGTTCACAAGAATTTATCAATCGTTGCCCTCGTTATTGCCTTTGGCTCGGCGACTGCTCTCCTAACGAGCTACGCAAAATGCCAGCGTGTATGAAGCGAGTAGAAGCAGTCCGTGAGATGCGACTTTCAAGCAAAAGCGCGGGTACAGTAAAGCTTGCAGATAAACCGACACGATTTCATGTTGAAAATATGCCTACGGGTACATATGTTGTTATTCCAGAAGTTTCTTCTGAAAAACGCAAATATATTCCTATGGGCTTTATGACACCGGATATTCTTTGCAGTAACCTTGTCAAAATCGTGCCAGATGCAACACTTTACCACTTTGGCGTTTTGACCTCCAATGTTCATATGGCATGGATGCGGGCTGTATGCGGGCGGCTGAAAAGCGATTATCGTTACTCCAAAGATGTTGTCTACAACAACTTCCCGTGGCCGATGCCTACCGAAACACAAAAAACGAAAATTGAGCAGACGGCGCAGGCCATACTGGACGCCCGCGCTCTGTACCCAGATTGCAGTCTTGCTGACCTCTATGATGAGGTAACCATGCCGCCGGAATTGCGCAAAGCCCATCAAGCCAATGATAGAGCCGTCATGCAGGCTTACGGCTTTTGGGGTAAGCTCAACACTGAAACCGCCTGTGTAGCAGAATTGATGAAGATGTACCAAAAGCTGACGGAACGGGGATAAACGCATTATGGATGAAGAACAGAGAGAGTATAACTTTCCAACAGAAGATTCTGATGATACAAAATCACCACCCGAAAAGTCTCCGGAAGATGCAAGAGCGGCTATGCAGCAGTCGCTTCAACAATTTGCAAATGGCGTGGCGCAGAGTCTTGCCGTGACGCATGAAGTAGCAAAGATTGTGGGGCCTGCGCTTTTGAATTTTGCAAAAAAGGCTCAGGAAATATCTGTTGCCGTTAAACCGGTATTAGAAGCTTTCCAGCAATGGATGGTGTCTTTTTCCGAAGCAATTTTGCAGTGGCAAATTCCAACCATTTCTGAAGAGCGTAAGCAGGAGTTGATTTTAAGCCACAAGAAGTGGGGCGAGTACGGATG
>CAVKFX010000081.1:4196-22629 GCA_963655625.1 uncultured Eubacteriales bacterium
CCCCCAAGCGCTCCAATCAAGTTTTTTTATGATGCACCTGCAAGTACAATAGAAGCAAATCAGAAAATGAAGCCTTATTGCAGCAGGAAAGCGATGAATGAGCTTTTTGCCAATCTGCAAAGAGCAAGTGTAAAGAAGGAGGATTTGAATACTGCAATCTTCTGCTATGATAACAGGCAATACAAAGCATGCGCCCTTGTCCTTTTAGGTATGATAGACGCAAAACTGATTCGAAAACAAAATCGGAATGGTTATCGCTGCACAGGAAGTAAGGCCGCTAAGAAAATACGTGAAAAATTTGAAAGCGAGAGTACTACAAGCGAGCGCGCTACAGAAGCGTTTTTCGCTATGTTGCATTGTGTAAATTTATTTTCCTGTATAGAAACCGGTTTTGCATCAGCAGATAATTTCAAAGCCGAACCTTATACCTTTAATCGCAATTTTTTAGCGCACGGAATGACCCGCCGCCCTGTGCGACAGCGAGATTGCATTCAACTGTTTCTTGCTTTGTACAATCTTACCGTATTTCTGGAATTTGCATAAACGTAAGGGAGTTATGTTTTACTGACGGTCTCAGAATTGTCGCTCATATATCACCAAATAAAAGCCTACCCAGTAGTCGCTGTTGACCACTGGGCAGACTTTTCGTATTTTACCCATTCTGGATACCCACGGTTAGTATATCTATATACCTACCTGACTAAATCATCCCGAAGTGCTTCAGTGCCTCCGTGATCGCTTTTTCTTTCTCCGGTGGGCATTGTGGCTGTTTGGCGTTTTCGGATTTCGGCTTATTGTAGTTCTCACGCTCAATGATGCCGTATTTCTGCTTCACCTGTGCGATATAGAGGTGGCTGACTTTCAGTCCGGTATGTTCTAAGACGTATTCCCGGATTTCCTCATAGGTGGCTTTACTCTCAGCCGAAGTTAAATCCAACTCGTCCATCTTCACTTCGATCTCGATATGTTCCTTGCTTTGAAGTTTGGACAATAAACATACCGTTTCAATATGGGCCGTTCCCGGGAACAGATCCACCGCCGCGGCCCGCCGGGCGGCATAGCCCCGCTGGGCCAGCAGCTTCACATCCCGGCCCAGGGTGGCCGGGTCGCAGGAGACGTACACGATGCGCTCGGGCCCCATCCGCGCTATGGCGTCGATGACCTCCGGGGTCAAGCCCTTCCGGGGCGGGTCTACGCAGATGACATCCGGGTGCAGGTCCTCCGCCGCCAGCCGGGCCGCGATGGCCCCGGCGTCGCCGCAGAAAAATTCCACGTTCTCTATGCCGTTTGCGGCGGCGTTCTCCCGGGCGTTTTCCACCGCCGGAGGGACGATCTCCGCGCCGATGACCTTTTTTGCCTTGTCCGCCATGGTCAGGGTGATGGTCCCGGCCCCGCAATAGAGGTCCAGCACCAGTTCCGTCCCCGTGAGACCCGCGTACTCCACTGCCTTGCGATACAGCACCTCCGCCTGATCCCGGTTCACCTGGTAAAAAGCGGGGATGGACAGCCGGAACGTATGCCCGCACAGGGTGTCTGTCAGGGTGTCCGTCCCCCATAGCGTCCGGTAACGGTCGCCCAGGATCACATTGCTGCGCCGGGTGTTGACGTTCAGCACCACGCCCACGGCCGACCGTACCGCCTGTCGCATGGCAGAAACCAGCGCGTCCTCCCGGGGGAGCCGTTCGCCGTTTACCACCACGCAGATGAGGGACTGCCCCCCGGCGTTGGTGCGCACATACAGGTGCCGCACCAGCCCTTTGCCGGTTGTCTCGTCATACCCCGGCACATGGTGCCCGGCCATGTAGCGCCGCAGGGCCCCGGCGGCGGCATCCGCCTGGGGCTTTTGGATGAGACAGGCGGAAAGGTCCGTCACCTGGTGGGTTCGGGCACGGTAAAAGCCTACCCTGCCGTCTGCGGACACCGGGTACTGGCTCTTGTTGCGGTAATGCAGCGTCTCCGCCGCGCCCAAAACCTCCTCCAGAGCCACACTGCTGCCGCCCAGGCGGGTCAGGGCGTCCTGCACCCGCCGGCCCTTGGCCCGCAGCTCCTCGGCGTAGTCCATGTGGCGGAAGGCGCAGCCGCCGCATTGGCGGTAGTAGGGGCAATCCGGCTCCCGGCGGTGGGGGGAGACGGTTTTCCACCCCACCGCCTTGCCGAAGGCGGCGTTTTTCAGCACCTTCATAATAAGGATGTCACACACCTCGCCCGCTATGGCGTCGTGGACGAACACCACCTGCCCGCCGATGCGGGCAATGCCCAGGCCCTCGGTGGAGTAGCCCAGAATTTCGGCGGTATAAACTTGATTCTTCAGCGGGGATGTCATGGCGTTTATCCTTTCAGCAGGGGAGCCACGGCATCACCGTGGCTCCCATTGATACAATCAGAACTTGAACTTCTCCAGAATCTTCCGCAGGCTGTCTGCGAAGTCGGCCAGGGTCTTGTTGTCCCGGCCCTGGCTGCGGCGGATGAGGGCCATAAGCGCGTCGCCCAGCTCCACCAGCCGCTTGTAGGCGGAGGAGGTGCGGGGTGCGCCCTCGAAAGCCTTCTTCTTGGGCTCGGGCAGGTAGCCCTGCTCCAGGATGCGGTTTTCCAGCAGGTCGTAGACCTCGGTGTATTGCGGCGCGTGGGCGGCAAAGCCCCGGGCGGCCACATCGGCGGCAAAGGCGGGGGCCACCTCCCGGTCGCCGTGTACCACGAACACGTGGGTGGGCTTGACCGGCTGGTACTGGTCGATCCAGTTCAGCAGATGATCCCGGTCGGCGTGGGAGCTGAGGCCCTGGAAGTTCACGATCTTGGCCCGCACGGCGATCTCCTCGCCGAACATCTTCACACTCTCGGCCCCGTCCAGCAGGTGCCGGCCCAGGGTGCCGGGGGACTGGAAGCCCACGAATACAATGGCGCTCTCCGGCCGCCACAGATTGTGCTTCAGGTGGTGGCGGATGCGGCCCGCGTCGCACATGCCCGAGGCGGAGATGATGACCTTGGGAGAGGGATCCAGGTTCAGGTTCTTGGACTCGTCCACCGTCTCCGTCAGGTGCAGGCCGGGGAAGCTGAACATATGGGTGCCATCCTTCACCAGGGCCAGGGCCTCCTCGTCCAGATAGCCCCGCAGGTCGCCGCAGAAGATGGTGGTGGCGGCCTTGGACAGGGGACTGTCCACATACACGTCAAAGTTGGGCACGGACTTCACCAGGTTCTCGTCCTTGATCTGCCGGATGAAGTACAGCAGCTCCTGGGTACGGCCCACGGCAAAGGAGGGGATGACCACGTTGCCGCCGTTGCCCAGGGTCTCGTCGATGATCTGGGCCAGCTCGTCGGTGTAGCTCCACACCTCCGTGTGGTTGCGGTTTCCGTAGGTGCTTTCCATGACCACAAAGTCGGCCTGGTGGAAGAATTGGGGATCCCGGATAATAGGCTGGTCCACATTGCCGATGTCGCCGGAAAAGACGATGGTGCGGGTTTCTCCGTTTTCCGTAACGGTCAGCTTCATGCTGGCCGAGCCCAGCAGATGGCCTGCGTCGATGCACTCCACCTGCACGCCCTCACACAGGTCCACCTTCTCGCCGTAATCGCAGGTGGTGATGAATTCCTTTACCCGCAGGGCGTCCTCCACGGTGTAAAGAGGCTCCACCACCGGCCGGCCGGCCCGGAGGTTCTTGCGGTTTTTATACTCCGCGTCCGACTCCTGGATATGGGCCGAGTCCTGGAGCATGATGTCCATAAGCTGGGCGGTGAGCCGGGTGGTGAGGATGCGCCCCTGGAACCCCTGCTTCACCAGCAGGGGGATGCGGCCGGAGTGGTCGATGTGGGCGTGGGTCACCAGGACATAGTCGATATTGCCTGCATGGAAGGGCAGGCTGCTGTTATCCACCTCATCCCGGCCCTGCTGCAGGCCGCAGTCGATGAGGATCTTCTTGCCGTTCACTTCCAGACAGTGGCAGCTGCCGGTCACGCACTGGTCAGCGCCGAAAAAGCTCAGTTTCATAGCGGGTCATCCTTTCTTCCATACGGTGGGAGATGTTACCATCGATTAACAAGGGCAAACACGCCTGCCAGCGCGCCTTTGCGGTGCTTTTTGTCCTTCTCACCTTGGCGGGCGCCAGCCCGCCTGCGGCTCGAAAGCCAAAAATCCCTCGAAAATCCATCGCTGGCAGGTGCAAAGCAGTTTTGCCGCGCAGAAATGTGTCCAGGCAAGGAAGGACCCGCAGGGAATACTTGTCGTATTTCCAAGGGGCGTGACGCGGCATGGGCGCATTTCTGCCTGGCAAAACCGTGTCTGCCCTTGTCAATCGATGGTAACTTATCATATAGTATACCATTTTATTCCCCGGAGAGCAACAGGAATTGCAATTTCCCGGTCCCGGCGCTATAATAAGGAAAAACACCCCGGAGGACGAAAGCATGGAACTGCGCTACACGGTCATCGACCCCACGAAAAATATCACTCTTTTGGTCACCACTCCCGTGCCCCGGGACGTGCAGCCCCGGGTGGCGGCGGAGCTTTTGCAGCGGGAGCAGGACGCCGAGCAGGTGGGCTTTGCAGAGGGCCTGGCTGCCGGAAACCCGCGGCTGCAGATGATGGGCGGTGAATTCTGCGGGAATGCCACCATGTCCATGGCCGCCTGGCTGCACCGGGACCTGCCCATAGGGGAGAGCTGCGCCCTTACTCTGCCCGTATCCGGCGCCCCAGCCCCCGTGCCCTGCCGGGTGACGCGGCTGGACGGCTGCTTCATCGGCACCGTATCCATGCCCCTGCCGGAGCGTATCGAGACACTTTCTCTCCCGGTGTGCGGGGTGATGCAGAGCCTGCCGGTGGTGTTTTTGCCGGGGATCTGCCATGTCATCGTTCCGGCGGATATGATCCGCCGGGATCAGGCGGAGGAGACCCTCCGCTCCTGGAGCGACCTGCTTCCCGGTGAGGCCATGGGCCTTCTCCTGCTGGCGGAGGACCAGACGACCTTCACTCCCCTTGTGTATGTAAAGCCCACGGACTCCTGCGTGTGGGAGCGGGGCTGCGGCAGCGGCTCGGCGTCCATCGGCGCGTGGCTGACGCAGGTGCGGGGAGCGGATCAGTGCGTGTCCCTGCGCCAGCCCGGCGGCGTCATCCAGGTGGTCACCCAAACGGACAGCGGCACTCGCCTGACCTCCCTCACCATCACCGGCACCGTGTGCCTGGGCAAAACCAAGAAAGCCACCGTACATCTGTAACTGTGTAACTGTCGGCGGGCCGCCTCCTGTTTCGGGGTTGGCCCGTTTTTCCCTCGAGATGGAGCAAAGCAGAAAATAATTGACTTATGCGGCGTAAAATGATATGGTAAAAGGTACTCTGCTGTGTTATTGCGCCGGTTTCCGGCTGGATGATAGAAAGTGAGACCTGTTTGTCTTATGTCACGATCTTCTGTCGGCTCCTTAGTGGGCCGCATTACTGATACAACCGAATCCTTTTGGAACGGACCATACTACTTCCCCGTGACCCTGGCCGTCACGGCCGTGTCCATGTTCACGGGGAACGTGGTGCCGTCCACGGTGGGGCTGGCGCTCCTGTGCGGATGGATGCTGGTGTTCTGCCGGGATATTCTGGCGGCGGCAACACCGTTTCTGATGATCTTCCTGCTGTCCACGATAAAGTATGATTCCCTGGCGGTTTTCCTGCCCTGCGCGCCTTTGGCGGTGCTGCCCATCGGCGGACTGCTGGTACATTTCCTGCGGTGGCGGGCGCCCATTACGGTGGGACGCAGCGGGCCGGGGCTGGCGGCGGTGACCGTTGCCACGCTGCTGGGCGGCCTGGGCACTATCCCCGCCAAGGAGTACTTTTCTCCCCTGTCGCTGTACTACACCCTGGGCCTGGGGCTGGGATTGCTGGTGACCTATGTGCTGCTGCGCTCTGACCTGGCCGCGCCCAGGCTGTACGACCTGCTGCAGCGGCTGATGCAGATGCTCTGCACCATCGGGTTGGCCATGGTGCTGGCCATCGGGTGCTTCTATATCGAAAACTGGGCGGAATTCGCCAAAAGCTGGGAGATCCCGCCTATTCTCTTCCGGAACTTTGCGGCCACCATTTTAGTAGCCACTCTGCCGTCGGCCTTCTACATGGCACGGCGCAGCCGGCTGCATCTGATCAGTGTGCTGCTGTGGGCCCTGGCGCTCTTTTTCACCGGCAGCCGCACGGCACTTCTATTCGGCTCGGTGATGATGCTGCTGGGCATGCTGTATTTGGTGCGCTGGAAAAAGCTGCCGCTGTGGTCCTTCTTTGCCGTGCTGGTTACCGCCGCTGTGGCGGTGCTGCTGTTCGGCCAGCAGATCTATGAGCTTTTCTTCGGATGCCGGGGGGATATGGATTTCATCGACCCCCATGAGTCCCGATGGGCTCTGCTGACCCGGGGACTACAGGACTTCCTGCACCACCCCGTGTTTGGCGTTGGTCTGGGCAACCAAAAAAACCACGACATCTTTACCGGTGTTCCGGGCAGCATGGTGTTTTACCACAACTCCCTGCTGCAGATTTTGGGCAGCATGGGCCTGGTAGGACTGGCGGCCTACGGCACGCTGCTGTGGAGGCGGGTGCGTCTGCTGCTGCGCGGCGGTGAGGCGGCCCACTTAGTCGGGCTGTTCTATCTGGGCATGCAGCTGACATCCCTGACCAACCCGGGGCTGTTCTGCCCCCTGCCCAGCGCGATGCTGACGGTGCTGGTCTTTGCCGTGCTGGAGCGGTACATGGATGACCCCGTACTCCTGCCGGGCAGGACAATACGCTGAATGGCTCGGAAAGCATCCCGCCCGGGGTGCTTTCCCGTTTTTTCAATACAAAGGAGTGGGAAACCTATGAGAAAAATCAGCCCCCGGGTCAAGGGGATCGCGTGTATACTGTTTGCCGCCTTCGGCTTTTCCATGATGTCGGTATTCATCCGGCTGGCCGGGGATGTGCCTACGGCGGAAAAGGCCTTCTTCCGCAACATTGTGGCCCTGGCCGTGGTGGGCGTTCTGCTGGCGGTGAAGCGGGTGCCGCTGAAGCCGGAAAAGGGCAGCTGGCCGTTTATCACCGGCCGGGCGGTGTTCGGCACCATCGGGCTGCTGCTGAACTTTTACGCCGTGGACCACCTGGTGCTGGCAGATGCCAATATGCTCAACAAGCTCTCGCCCTTTTTTGCCATCATCTTCTCTGTGCTCCTGCTGCGGGAAAAGCCAACCGCCGTACAGATCGGCGGTGTGCTGACGGCGCTGCTGGGCAGCGTACTCATCATCAAGCCCGGCTTTGAGGGGGTACCCTTGGTGCCGTCCCTGGCGGGGTTTATCAGCGGCGCGGCGGCAGGGCTGGCCTACACCTTCGTGCGTAAGCTGGGCGGCCGGGGAGAAAACAGCCTGCGGATCGTGTTCTACTTCTCCCTGTTTTCAACCCTCTTGACCCTGCCGTTCTTCCTGGCCAGCCCCGTGCAGCTGACGGGGCATCAGCTGCTGATGCTGCTGCTGTGCGGATGCAGCGCCTGCGTGGGGCAATTCGGCATCACCCAGGCCTATCTCCTGGCCCCGGCCAAGGAGATAAGCGTCTACGACTACTCCCAGGTCCTCTTTGCCGCAGGCCTTGGCTACCTATTCTTCCGCCAGATCCCGGACGGTTGGAGCGTGGTGGGCTATGTACTCATCTGCGGGGCAGGCGTGGGGATGTTCCTCTATAACAAGCACAAGGACGCCGAACAAGGCGGGCAATGACGCCGGAGGGAACGACATGAGCAAATATATCCTGATCCCGGATTCCTTCAAGGGCTCCCTGTCCTCGGGGGAGATATGCGGCATCCTGGGCCGGGAGATCCGGGCCCTGGAGCCGGAGGCGGAAATCTGCTCCATTCCCGTGGCAGACGGCGGAGAGGGAACGGTGGACGCCTTCCTGGCCGCCCTGGGCGGGGAGAAGATCCCGGTTTCCTGTCGGGATCCCTATGGCCGGGCCATCACCGCCTGCTACGGCCTTTTGCCGGACGGTGGCACCGCCGTGGTAGAAATGGCTGCGGCGGCGGGCCTGCCCCTGGTGGGCGATGACCGCCGGGTGGCGGACGCCACCACCTACGGCGTTGGGCAGCTGATGGCCCACGCTCTGGAGCGCGGCGCGAAGAGGATCGTCCTGGGCTTGGGCGGCAGCGCCACCAACGACGGCGGCTGCGGCGCGGCGGCGGCCCTGGGCGTGGAATTCCTGGACGAGGCAGGCCGGGCTTTTGTGCCTGTGGGCGGGACCCTGCACCGCATCGCCCGCATCCGCACAGACGGACTTATGCCCCGGCTGCGGGAGGCGGAGGTCATTGCCATGTGTGACATTGACAACCCCCTATGCGGGGAAAACGGCGCGGCAGCTGTATTCGGCCCGCAAAAGGGCGCAGATGCGCAGGCTGTCCGTGTGCTGGATGACGGCCTGCGTCACCTGGCGGAGGTTATTGAAAGAGATCTGGGCGGCGATCTGCTGGCCCTGCCCGGCGGCGGCGCGGCCGGAGGCTTTGGCGCGGGAAGCGCCGCCTTTTTGGGAGCTAAGCTGCAAATGGGTATTGAGACGGTGCTGGAGCTGGTGGATTTTGACCGGCTGGCGGCGGATGCGGACCTGGTCATCACCGGCGAGGGGCGGCTGGACAGCCAGAGCCTCCGGGGCAAGGTGGTCATAGGCGTTGCTCGCCGGGCCCAAAAGCTGGGCGTACCGGTGGCGGCGCTGGCAGGCGGCTGTGAGCTGCCCGCCGCCGCAGTCTATGAGGCCGGTGTGAGCGGCATCTTCCCCATCCACCCACAGCCGATGCCCCTGGCGGAGGCCATGGCGCACACCCGGGAGCACCTGGCGTTTACCGCCGGAAATATGCTTCGATTTGCCGCGGCGGTGGGAAAAAGCCGATAAGACGGTTGCTATTTCCATTAATTTCCTGTATACTGTATGCATTCATAAGAAGGGGGAACAATCTATGCGTCCCGACGGTACCCGCGTGAAAAACCTGCCGCCCCTGGTGGCGGCCATTCCCTACATCATGCCCAAGCGGTATGACGCCTGGAATACTATTACGGAAAACATTGACGAGGAGGTCATTAAGGAGTTCATCCGCGACCAGCGGCGCCAAGGTGTGCGGCTCAACCACATGAGCGTGATTATCTCCGCCTATTATAAGGCCTCCCTGGAGAATCCCAAGCTGAACTACTTTGTGATGAACCGCAAAATTTATAAACGCAACCACTTCTGCGTGTCCTTTGTCATCATGAAAAAGCTGGCGGACGGCTCCCCCAGCGAAACCACGCTGAAAATCTATCTGGAGCCGGAGGACACGGTGTTCACCGTGAACGAGAAAATCAAGAGCGCTATCGCCGCCAATGAAAAAACGGAGCAGAGCAACAGCACCGATCATTTTGCCCGGTTCATGTTCTCCGTGCCGGGGCTGCCCCGGTTTGTGGTGGGCCTGGCCTATTTCCTGGACAGGCACGGGCTGCTGCCCCGGAAGGTCATCGACCTCTCCCCCTTTCACACCAGCCTGTTCATCACCAACCTGGCCTCCATCAAGACCAGCTTCATCCACCACCACTGCTACGAATTCGGCACCACCAGTGTGTTCGTGTGCATGGGCAAGCCCGTGCCCAACTACATGGCCGGGGACCTGAGCCGGAAGATGATGCCTCTGGGCATCGTCATGGACGAGCGCATCTGCACCGGCTATGAATACGCTGCCTTCTGCCACGATTTTCGGCGGATTCTCCGCAAGCCCCAGGTGCTGACGGCGCCCTTCAATACCCCGGTGCAGACGGCTGCGACGGCGCAGGAATAAGGGCAGGCCGCCGTCGGCTGCGGCAGATGGCCCGAAACGCTCAAAATCCATCATAAAAATAACAAATAGGAGTTCTCGCAGATGCGAGAACTCCTATTTCTGTTTTTGATTGCCGCTGCGCTGTATTCTCAGCTTTCTATTAAAAAACGCTCTGCCAATCAGCTCGGCCTGCCTATAGCCAACAGCTATGCCGGCCCAATACAGCAGAGCATCCAACGAGTCAAAATAGCCCCGGCGCAGGAGCCACTGCAATAGTTCTAACGCCAGGGAAATTCCCGTGCCCCAGAGAAGGGCCTTTTTCGCCGGTATTCTTTTGGAAAAATACCAGCCCAGGGGCCAAAACAGGCCGAAATTCAGCACGCTCTGAAAAAGCATTTCCGGCTCTTTCAGGTCCGCAATGGATACCAGTGGGTTCCAAACAAACACGCTTTCCGCAGTCCGGCGGCAAAACAGGCAAAAGACAACGATCACAAAATAGCAGACCGTGAGCTCTGCTTTCAGCCATTTGGGCGCCCCGCGCAGCAGGAGCCAACAAAACAGGCAAATGCACGCGCTGACGGAGGATATTAACAGGACGATGCAGATAAAGGGATAGGACAGGTTTTCGCTGTAGAAAAAGTCTGTTGCCAGCTCCATGAGCACATAGTAATACACGGCATATCCCAAAACAAGTCCCGCTATAACGGAAATGGCGACATCTATTTTTTTCATAAAATTTCCTCCCGGTTCAGCCGGAGAGGCGGGCGGGCTCCGTCCAGGTGCCGTAACGGGCGGCCACGGCGCCCTGCCGGTCAAGGGCCACGCCGGCGCAATGCACATCCCCCGGGAGCCACTGGGCACGCAGCAGGAACGGGCCCGTTACGGAAACGGTCTCCGTGCTGTCATAGGCGGAGCCGTTGGCGCCGCGCCGGGTATAGGTCAGCTCGCAGCGGTCCAGGGTGCCGCTGCGGTTATCGCAGGCAACGATGACGAGGCTCTTTTGGGACTTGCCGTCACCCTCACCGGTTTGATAGATCTTGAATACAGTGCCGTTGGCGCTGAGGGGCGCTGCACCCATGGGACGGAGATAGCTGCGGCCCAGCGCATTCTGCCGCTCCAAAAATGTCATGGTGGTCCCGCCGGTGGCGGCATTTTCCCAAATGGCATACAGGTAGCCCTCCTCCTGCTGCGTGACACAAATACGCACATCCTCCTGCCGGACGCCGGCGTACCGGGCGATGCCCTCCTCCGGGGCGCCGTGATACCAGCCCTGGAGCTGCAAAATACAGGCATACGCCAAGGCGGCCAGCAGGCAGACGCACAGGGAGCCGGCCAGGATGAGCAGGGTCTTTAAGCGGGCGTTCATAGGGGGTCCTCCTTCGGTTTTCTCTTTTGGGCAGAGGCGAAAAAAATCAGGGTTCAGTGCCGGAAGCTGTTTTCGTAAATATCAATAAACCGGGTGACAAATTCCGCCTGCTCCCGGGCCTGGGGCGTGCCGCCGGTGGGGGCCCAGCCGTTCATGGCGTAGGGGTAATAGGTATAGGGGGTGAGGGGCAGCATATGCAGCTCCTTTTGAATGAGCCAAATGCCCTGGCCGTAGTGCGCGCGCAGGGCCCGGAGGGCCTTAGCGGGGTTTTTGAACACGGCCCAGCCGTTTTCATCCGCGGCGATGGCAAAGGCATCGCCCTTTTCCAGGAACTGTGCCGTGTCCACCTGGCCCCGGCAGTTGCTGCTGCCGACCACATACGCCTGGGTGGCAGGGTACTTCACGGGACGCCAGGTGGCAAAAATTGCTATCAGCAGCACCACAATGGCGGCCGCGAGGGCCCATTTCCAATGCTTTTTCAGTGTTTTCATGGTAAAGCTCCTTTCTGCATCGTGTGCTTGGGTGTACGGCGGGGCGTGGGCCCTACCGGAGCAAAGGCTTAGGAAGTGGTTTCGTTATTCTTGCGCTTCTTTTTGAAATGGTCGCAGAGCAGCTTGCCATACTCGATGGCGGCCAGGAGAAGGAAAATGCCGATAAAAAAGTATTCCATAAAAAACCAGGCATGAAAAACATCAATAATACGAGCGCATTGCAAGGCCGTATAAATACCCGCGGCACAGAGGAGCAGTTTGTCGGCTAATCTCATAGGGATCTCCTTTCATGTAACAATAGGTGTGTATATTCATTTAGGGTGACGGGACGGCACGACCCGTCACCCTATTATTTATTTCAAAACCATAATCGTTTGAAATCTTAGTTAATAACTGGCGGTTCTACTGTATACTGCCGCTTTATCGGCAGTCTCATTTATTTCTTTTTCAGCAGGTACAGCCCAAAGGAAAAGGCCATTGATAAAATCATCACCAACACCAATGTTGCCGCAACCACAAGAGGGGCGTTGGCTGAATACTTATAGAAAAAAGCCTCCGGGTCCAGCAGCAGCCTTAGCCCATATACAGGCGGGAAAATTATCAGAATATATCCCCCAATTATGCGAAGATTCTTCATAAAATCGTCTCCTCTTTCTTATTGCACATTATATATTCCATACTTATCTTGTTGATTTCCCTTTAATCCATTTTTAAGATGTTACAAGGAAATATTCACCACGCTGTGGGATTTCTACTCTATAGTTTTCTCTTGCAAGCACCATGCCTGTCATATTACTGACTTTCTCTCTTACGCCAAATTCAACTGCCATAAAAGCTCGATATTCAATGTGAGCTGTTACGCCCTTCGGAACATCAAATGAATATCCCAACTCAGATGTAACACTCTTTGATATTTCAAACCCAAGCCCCTCATAAGCTCCGCTAACTTTCGCACTAATTGTTTCCGTTCTATTGGTTGAAATTCTTCCTCCGGCAATTGTGCATACTATACTATCCGAAACCCGTTTCGGATCGCTATACTCATAGCCAGATCCAACATCCGTTTTTCTATAGTACACTCCGCCAAATTGTCCGCCGTTTACAGTGTCCTCCTCCGTACCAGGCTTTGCAATTTCGCCGGGTTGAATACACCGAATGATCGGGTTGTCAAAAGTAAACTGTCCAACCTGCGTATAGTTTTCCTCAGTAATTTCATGGGTGGCATCCTCTGCAAACACGGTCGTACACAGGGACAGGCACATGGCAAGCGCCAGCACCAAGGAGATCATGCGTTTTTTCATGGTGTCCATCCTTTCTATTTGTGTCGTTGGTGTTTGTGGTTCTTGGGGGCTGCTTACGGGCAGGTTTTGGTGATGGGGGGAAGCTTTGTGGTCTCACCGTTGACCGTGCAGAAAACCTTCAGCGTGTAGGTCTGTCCTCTCCGCACGGTGTGGGTCTTGGACATATCCAGCCTGTTTGTGTCCTTTCCTGTCCAAATCGCTTCCGGAGCGGAGCCACACCACAGCTCCATGGTGGCGCTGACGGATGCACCAACCTTTGTGTGAACGAACTCACAGGTCGCCGTCGTGCCCGTAAAGTATAGCCTATGTCCGGACTTGGCTGCGCGGGTCTGCACCGCGTTGGCCGGGACCACCAGCGCCACGGCCATGAGACAGGCCATGAGCGCTGCCGCAAATCTTCTTTTCATCCTTTCTACCTCCTTTCTCTCCGTTATTTTTTGCGGGTCTGTATATATAACGGAGAAAGAAGCCAAATTGGGACACTTGCCGCGAAATTTTTAGTTTTTTGTCGTTTTATCCAAAACAATATGCTCAGCTATGTTGAAAATACTGTCTCTATCTATGTTGCCTGCAATTCCAAACACGATATTGGCCTCTTCATCCAGGATGACCAGCACATTGCCGCCCCAATCATCGGGCATTTGGTAGAAGTCCGCGGGACAGCCGTTGACCTCCGTATGGATGATGGTGCAGCCCTCCTCGGGAGTCACCACTGGAATCGAACTGTCATCCATGTAGCTATAATCAATTGAAAAGCCTTGTTCCGTTTCATCGTTGTAATAAAATGCAAAATATGACAATCCATTATAATGGAACTTATCCTGCTCCATCCCCTCCGGGATCCATGTCGGCCGGTACAGGGGCAGGGGGGCTTGCGTCTGCTCCTTATAAAAGCGATAAATTATGCTGTTTTCCTGCTTTTCACGCACCCACTGCATGATGCCGGCTCTCGCCTGGGGGCTGACGGCCATGATCGCGCCAAGGGTCAAGGACGCGGTGAGCAGGATGGCGGCGGCATAACGCCCAGCGGTGCGCCCGGCCTTTTTCCAGCTGTATCTGCGGCGCAGCCTCTCTATTTTCTTCAGGAACAGCTCCGAAAACACATGCTGGCAGGCCGACGGGGCAGGGAGGGACGAGAGCAGAGACTCCGCCGTCTGCGTCGCCGCGGCCTGCAGCGCCGCGTCATCAAAATACGGTTGCTTTCCCATGGGGCTCATCCTCCTGTTCTAAAAATTTGCGCAGAGCCGCCTTGGCCCGGGTGAGCAGCTTCTGCACCGCGCCGGGCTTTTTGCCAAGCATGGGGGCCATCTCCCGGACGGTATAGCCGTGGTAATACCGCAGGAGCAGCACCTCCCGATAGGCCGCCGGCAGCCGGGACATGGCATCCGCCAGGCCGCCATCCCCCGGGAGGGGCAGCTCCACGCCATAGGTACTCTCCTCAAACGCCTCCGGACTGAGCCGGGAACGGCTGCGGAGTATGTCGATGGCTTTGCGCTCTGTTATGATAACGACGTAGGAGCGGGTTTTTGGACACCTGACTTCAGAAATTTTTTTTAATTTTTCTATTATGGACACAAATGCCTGGTGGACCGCGTCCTCCGCGTCCGCCTCGCCGGGCAAAATGCGCCGGGCTACGTAGAACATGAGTCCCCGATAGAGGGTATAGATCTGTTCAAACTTGTCCTTCTCCGAGGGGGATGGGAGCATCTGCAGATAAACCATCACAAAATATCACCGCCTGTGTGAATCAGTATAACACAGGCGGTGGAATCAGGAAATAGTTTTCCACTATTTGCAGTATATTTGTATGTTTTTTGCGCGCAAGGCCGCATTTTTTGTCATTTTCGGATAGTGTATGCTGCAAAAGCTGCCCTGAAGGCGGGCGGCGCAGGGGCTGCGGCACATTCCGGACAGGCACCCCCGCTGCTGCGGAGCGGCGATAATGCCGCTGTACGGCGGGCCGCACTCTGCCGGCAGGGACGGCAAATACTAACCACTGGTTAATGGAAAGGTGAAACCTCCCGGTGTACAATGCTTATAATGCAGAGCCTTCTCATCATTTGGAGGCGGTAAGACGCGGCTAAGAGATATGGCGCGCCTTCCTCCACGATGGGGTAGCAGGAATCTGAAGGCAAGGAGATATTGTTATGAAATACATCAAAATTCTGACAGCGCTCATGCTGGCCCTGGCCATGTGCCTGGGACTGACCGCCTGTGGCGGCGACAATGGCGGCAACAGCAACGACAACAACGATCCCATCCAAACGGCCCCTCCCGTTATCGAGGGCGCTGCCTATGACAGCGCCGCCGATGACTCCGCCTATGGCGAGTATTACGGCCTTTGGGAGGGCTCAAGCGGCGCCAAGTGTGATACCCTGGCGGTCAGCGCCACAGATGGCGGCATGTACTTCACCTTTTACAAGGACGGCGAGATCGTAGCCAGCGGCTGCGCCCAGGTCATTGAGGAATACGACCAGCTGTACTTTTTCAATGAACACGACGGCTGCGCCTATCTGACCCAGGGCGGCTCCAGCGAATTGACCATCGAATCTTTGGGCACCTACACCATAAGCGGCTCCGGCAGCAAGAGTGCAGACGAAGCCTTCGCCGACATCGCCGATGTGTGGTATCTGGACGGCGAGAAGGACGGTCTCAGCTGCATCGTCATCCTCTCCGACGGCCAGTGGGGCCTGGGGGAGCGCAGCGAAGCCGGAGAGGACTTTGTCACCGTGGACCGCGGCCAGCTGGAGCAGGATACGGGCGACGCGGACCAGTATTACGCCCACTCCAGCGACTTTGAGGGTGTCACCTATGACATGCACACCACCGCCGAGAAGGACACCTTCTGGTGGGGCGGCGAAAATGACACCTACCTGCGCCAGGCGAACAGCCAGTAAGCGAGGGGCGGCATGAAGATGGGAAAACGCCTGATGGCGCTGCTGCTGGGGCTGCTGGTCTGCCTGAGTGCGTCCGCCTGCGCCCAGCAGACCCAGGAGGAGGCGCCCGGCGAGGACTGGCGCACCCGGGGGACCGTTCAGGGCAGCGGCAGCATTACCCGCCGCGGCGAGGAGATCCCGGTGCTGGTATGCGTTCACCAGGACTGCGCCAACTTTTACTACGACACCCAGGAGCAGACCTCCTGCGGCGGCGTGGAGTATCCCGACACCTTTCCGGGCAACGCGCAGGAAGCGTTCCAGTACATCGATTTCGCCGACCGGAACGGGGACGGCAACAGCGATGTGTCCATGCTCTTTGCGGACGAGATACTGATGGTCTGGTACTGGGACAGCGCCGAAGGCGCGTTCGTGTTCCAGCCGGAGGAGTCCCAGGTCCCGGAAAATGCACAGCCATGACACAGGCAGGGCGACCAAACGTATCATCATCGGACAGATAAAGAATCCCCCCTCCTTCGCCTGGCGGCGAAGGAGGGGGGATCTATTTTAATTTGAAGCAACGCCATTTGGTTTACACGGGATCCCTGTCACAGGAGTAGCAGCCTGCGGCCACATTTCTTCCGCAAGACCTCCGCCACATCCCAGCTGAGCGTGTCCAGGGGCGCACCGTTCAGGCTGCGGATCTCCAGTTTGCAGGCCCGCTGCCCGGTGCAGAGACCGATTATCAGGTCTATAAAAGCCTCCGCTATGCGCACCATGGGCACGGAGGCCGGTGCCTGAGCGGGCAGGATTGGCTGGAAATAGGCCAGGTCCGAGAGCTGCCGCTCCGTCAGATAGTCGCTCCATGTGATCTGGCCGGTTTGGCAAAGCGCCTTCAGCACCTGGGACATCCAGCCGCCGGGGAGAGAGGGAACGGTGAAGACCTCCAGGTGCAGCACCCGCTCCTCGGCATCCTTGGTTTTCTGCAGGTGGAACTGCTTACTCAGCTCCTGCAGCTCCGGAGAGGGCTCGGCCCCCACATCCCGCACCAGCCGGCTGTAGAACGTCTGATAGTACTGCGCGGCATCCCGCCAGGCGCTCCGCCGGATCAGGATCTCCAGGCGGATTCTTGCAATGTCCTCGTTATAGGGGTCGATCTCCTCGCAGGCGGACATGAACTGCAGGCAGTCATCGTCCAGCGCGTTTTCATAGGTCAGCCGGATCAAGCGGTGGTAGACCACCAGCTTGCGGTTTTCCAAATAGTACCGGCGCTGGATGATATACTCCAGGAAATTCTCGCAGTTGTGCAGGCTGCAATTTTCAAAGAAGTCGCCCCGGAACAGAGACAGCAGATGCTTTAACTCCGAGATGGAATTGATGGCCTCCAGGTCGGCCTGCTCGATCTCGCTGATGTCGCACCGGAAGCGGAAGCTTGGATTCACCTCCACCTGATCCCTGGACACCAGCAGCAGGGACTCGCCATCCGCCTGCACAAGGGTCTTCTTGATCTGCCAGAGGTTGAAGCGCAGGTTGTATTTGGCGGCATCATCGCTGCTTTCGCTCCAAAGATAGCTGATGATGTCGCTGCGGCGTATTTGCCGGGTCGCCTTCATCAGGACCAGGGCGATGATAGCGGCAGCCTTGCTGCTGATCTGATCGCTGACATCCGCACCGTCCAGTAAAAATCGGGGCCCGCCCATAAACGTAATATACAACATGCTCATACATTCCGGTCAAATACGACCCGTCCGTCTTTGATGGTCATATCCACTTGAACGTCCTTCAGCTGCCGCAGATCCATCTGCGTTATATCCCGGTCCAGGATCACAATATCGGCGTCCTTCCCCTCACGGAGGCTCCCCTTTTCCTTTTCCAAAAAGAGGGCATAAGCCCCAAGGCTTGTATACATCTCCAGTGCCTCCTGCAGCGTTACGCTATTGGCGGCAACAGGATGGTTGACGGCGTAGTGGATGCCCTGGAAGGGATGGGGGTTGGTGATGGGTGGATCCGAACCGCCGCAGATGGTAATGCCGCTGTCGATAATCCGGCGAAATTGGTTGGTAGTGCCGTAACGATCGCCCAGGCGCTGCTGATACATACCGCCAGGATAGCCCCACAGCCCCTCATAGGCGGGCTGCATGCACAAAATGACGCCCAGGCGGGCAGCCCGCTGCATCTGGGAGGGTGTTATAAGCTCCGCATGCTCAATGCGGTGGCGCATGGAGCGCACGTCATAGTGTTTCGCGGCGGCCTCCAGCGCCTGGAGCACGGTCTCGATGGCGGCGTCGCCAATGGCGTCAAAGCCAATCTGCAGATTGTTTTGGCAGCACTCCATGGTAAAATGTGTCAGCGCATCCTGAGTCATGTAGATCCACCCCTTCCGATGGGGCTCATCGGCATAGTCAAAGGAAAGGGCCGCTGTCCGGCCGCCCATGGTGCCGTCGATATACAGGGCGCCGCCGATATGCTTGAGGCCGTGCTGCAGGGCACGCTTATACTCGGTGGTCTGATAGAAAATCTCTATGCTCAGAGGATAGCGGTCCTTATAGTGCACCAAGAACTCACTGGTGCGCAGAGGGCTCTGCTCTGCCTTGGCGCCCCGGCACTCCATGGCGGCCACGGTGGTAAGGCCATGGGAAAAGGC
>CAVKFX010000082.1:0-14615 GCA_963655625.1 uncultured Eubacteriales bacterium
AGTTGGTGCTGATTAGGGCGAGGGTCCACCCGTTCCCATCCCGAACACGGAAGTTAAGCTCGCTTCTGCCCACGATACTTGGCTGGAGACGGCCCGGAAAAATAGGTAGCGCCAACACGGAGAAGGCATCCAATAGGGTGTCTTTTCTTTTTTACTGAAAGCTGATTTATAGAGATAGGTCGGGATGGGTGACCATCCCGTGACAGGTCAGTTAAGCCCACTTCTGCCTGCGATGTTTAGAGGGCCGACGCGGCCGAAAAAATAGGTAGCGCCAATATAGAGAAGGCACCCAATAGGGTGTCTTTTCTTTCTGCTTAATTTTTTTCGTGCCGTTGCTTCCAGTTTTGATATGCTGATATTATGGGGTCAGCTTTCCATCAGAATTGATATGATCATGTTCGGCGCGGATGTTTAATTTTTTCTGCCTTGGGGGATTCAGCATGCGGACTACCCTCAAAACACCCTGCAGGATAGGTGGAGCCCTGCAGGGTGTTGTTATTTATTATGCTATTTAGTTGATGAAGTCCGCATACTATGGCGAACTGGGTTCGTAAAATTAAGCCAACGGAAAGATGTTCCAAATCAAATTTCTGATAGGTTATAAATATAAAATACAGAAAGATAACTCTGAGGGTTCAATACATCCTTTATGCATTAGAGCCTGAAATTAAATATAGCTCTTTACTCATTTTTTTTATAAGATGGTTTCTCATAAAAGTGTTTTCGTCTTCGGTTAATCATATCGGGGTGCGGCCGATTATGCAGGGAAAGAGCAGGATGCAGGCGGACAGAGTTCTTGACATTTAGGGATACTGTGCTATAATACTCTATTATTGAAAAGTTCAAAAAAGAAGTAAATGGAGGGGCAAGCTGTGAATTTACGATTGGAGACTGTCAAAAAGTTCTCGCTGGCCTATCGGCAAGTGTGCAAGCCCCTGTGCGGGGAGTTGGGACTGCCCCAAACGGCCTTTGACATCCTGATGTTTTTGGGGAACAACCCCGCCTATCGGACGGCCCGGGACATTGTGGAGATCCGACGCATCAAGGCGAACTTGGTTTCGGTGCATGTGGACCGACTGGTGCGGGAGGGGTATCTGGAGCGGCGGCAGGTGCCGGGGGATCGGCGAAAAACGGAACTGCTCTGCACGGATAAGGCACAGCCCGTCATCGCAAAGGGGCAGATGCTGCAGGAGAACTTTTTCGAGAGACTGTACGATGGTATGGACCAGGAGGAACGGAATGCGTTTTCCGCGGCGCTGCACCGGATCGGGGCAAACCTGGATGCGATCCTGGAGGAGGAGACATAATCAATGAATACTTTACTGACGGTCCTTGTGACCTTTTTTGCCGGCATGGGTGCCGGGCTGGGCACCGGCTTTGCCGGGATGAGTGCCGCCGCAGTCATCAGCCCGATGCTCATTACCTTTCTGCACATGGATCCTTACATGGCGGTGGGCATCGCCCTGTCGTCTGACGTGCTGGCCAGCGCCATCTCCGCGTATACCTATCATAAAAACAAAAACCTGGACATCAGAAACGGCCTGATCATGATGGCCAGCGTCCTGGTCTTTACCGTGGTGGGAAGCTATGTGGCCAAGCTGGTGCCCAGTACGACCATGGGCGGATTTTCGGTGTTTATGACTTTCCTGCTGGGCATCAAATTCATTGTGCGGCCGGTTATGACCACCAAGGAGGCCATGGGGGGGGTGTCTGCCGGGAAACGGGCGGCTCAGTCGGTGATCTGCGGCGTGGTGATCGGCTTTATCTGCGGGTTTATCGGCGCTGGCGGCGGCATGATGATGCTGCTGATCCTGACCAGCGTCATGGGCTATGAGCTGAAGACAGCCGTGGGCACCAGCGTGTTCATCATGACCTTTACGGCACTGACCGGGGCAATATCACACTTTGTCATCGGCGGGCTGCCGGATATTCTGGTGTGGGTGCTGTGTGTGATCTTCACGCTGATCTGGGCGCAGATCGCCGCGGTGTTTGCCAACAAGGCGGAGCCTAAGACCCTGAACCGGGCCACCGGCGTGGTGCTGGTGGTGCTGGGCGTGGTGATCATGGGATTTAAGCTGCTGCAGTGAGTGCCCGGGATGGAAAACAATAAAACAGAGGGCTGCGCGAATGGGTTCGCGCAGCCCTCTGTGGTTCTGCAGAGAAGATCCGATTCAGCAAAGCGCTACGGCCAGGCCCACCATGAGGGGCATGGTGAGGGCGCTGAGGAGAGTCTCTCCCGCCACCAGGCTGGAGGCCAGGGCGGTATCCCGGTCAAAGCGGGCGGAGAAAATGCTCAGCAGGGCGGCGCAGGGAGCGGCGGCCGCCGACACCACCGCCACGGCTACGCCATGGTCAACATGCAGCAGCAGGCAAAAGCCGATGGCGGCGGCCGGGCTGACGATGAGCCGCAGGAAAATGGCCAGCCAGGTATCCCAACCCCGAAACGCGGCCAGCAGATTTGCCTGGGAGAGCTGATAGCCCACGATAAGCATGGGCAGGGGGGTGTTCAGCTGGGAGAGGTAGGTGACCGGGGTGAGGATCAGGTCCGGCAGGGACACATTGCCCAGGTACAGAGCCAGGGCCGCCGCGACGCTGAGATTGCCCGGGTTGAGCAGGATGGTTTTCAGGGACAGAGCCTGCCGTCCGCCGGACATCTGTACCAGGCCGTAGGTCCAAACAAAGAGAGTGAAGACCGCGCAGAAGGCGGAACCGTAAAAGACGCCGATGGTGCCCAGGAGGGCGGCCTGGAGAGGATAGCCCATGAAGCCGCAGTTGGAATGGACCACGCTGAAGCGCAGGTCGTCCGCTTTTTCTGTTTTTTGGTGAAAAAGGAGCTGGGCCATGACTACACCGAAGGCATGGATCAGCAGACCCAGCAGGAGAGCCATGCAGAAATTGTGAAAGCCCTCCGCCTCAAAGCTGCGCTGGAAGGCTACCACCATCATGCAGGGGGAGACCACATACATGACCAGCTGGCTGCCGTCCCGGCTGAACTTTTCGCCGATCTTCTTCGTCTTGCCCAAGACAAAGCCGATGCCGGCCAGTATAAATAAAATGAGCACCTGCTGCCCAACGGTCCATATAGATTGCAGCAAAAAAATCCTCCCCTTCAGCCGATAAGAAAACGATAAGAAAAAGTGTAGCACAATTCGCGGCAGTGTCAAGAGTTTTGGTTGTTTTAGGAGGGAAAATGGCGTATAATTGAGGCTGTCGAGAAAACTTCGTTTTCTCCGAAAAAGAGTTTGCAGGCTGCTGCGCGCATAATTTTGAGCCAAGGGCTCAAAATTGCACACTGGCAGCCTGAGCGGTATTTTCTCTCACGCACATGTCGCGAGAGAAAATGCTCTCATTTCTTTGCCGCCTGCGGGCGGCAAACTCTGCGAGGCTTTTTTGCACACCGAGAAGTTTTAGCTGTTTTAAGCGAGAAAATAGCGTATAATTATAATATCTGTTTTTTCACGGAGGGTTACCCATGAAGCTGATGGTTATTGACGGGAACAGCATTATCAACCGCTCGTTTTACGGCATACGGCCCCTGAGCACCCGGGACGGACTTTTTACCCACGCGGTGTACGGCTTTGTGACCACCATGCAGCGGCTGCTGGATGAGGAGCAGCCGGAGGCTCTGTGCGTGGCCTTTGACCGGCGGGAGCCCACCTTCCGCCATGAGGCGGACGAGAATTATAAGGCTACCCGCCACGCCATGCCCGAGGAGTTGGCCATGCAGATGCCGGTGCTGAAGGAGGTGCTGGACGCCATGGACATCCCCCGCTATGAGCTGGCGGGCTGGGAGGCGGACGACCTCATCGGTACTATCAGCCGCAGGTGTGAGGCGGCGGGTTGGGACTGCGTGGCCGTTACCGGCGACAAGGACAGCCTGCAGCTCATCACCGACCACACCAAGGTGAAGCTGGTGTCCACCCGCATGGGGCAGACCACCACCAAGGACATGACCCCAGAGACCTTCCGGGCGGCCTACGGCTTTGACCCCATTCACATGATCGACCTGAAGGCGCTTATGGGCGACTCCTCCGATAACATCCCGGGTGTGCCGGGAGTGGGGGAAAAAACCGCCATGGCCCTGGTGCAGGAGTACGGCTCCATCGATGAGATCTATCGGCGCCTGCCGGATATAAACGCCAAGCCTGCGGCCATCCGCCGTCTGACCGAGGGGGAGGAGAGTGCCCGGCACAGCTATTGGCTGGCCACCATCGTCACGGATGTGCCCATGGAGTTTGCGCCGGAGGACGATCTGCGCCGACCCTTTAAGCCGGAGCTTTATGACCTGTTTCTGAAGCTGGAATTTTCCAAGCTCATTGAGAAATACGGCCTGTCCCCGGCCCGACAGACGGAGGAAAAAACGGAATATACCGTGACGGTGGAGCCGGTCACTGGTGAAGCGCAGGCGGCGCAGCTGCTGGAGATGTGGCGGCAGGCGGACCATGTGACGGTTTATGCTCTGCCGGATCTGATGGCGCTATCCGTCCAGTGGGACACGGGAGCGGACACCGCCCGGGCGGCGGAGCTGCAGGAGAACACCTACGGCGGCGACTGGCAGGCGCTGCTGACGGCGCTGTTTGCCGCGGACATCCGCAAGGTGGGGCATAACATAAAGGATACCATGCGCGCCCTGCTGGAGCGGGGCGTGGACCCGGAGGGGTATATATTCGACACGGCCCTGGCGGCCTATCTGCTGGACGCCACAGCCGGGAGCTACGACCTGCAGCGGCTGTTTGTGGCGTATTTCAACGAGGAGCTGCCGAAGCCCGCACACCTGGAAAAGGACGCCTTCGCGCCCCTGGGGGACACAGCCGCCGCCTGGGCGGCCCTGCACAGCTACGGCTCTGCCGTGGCGGCGCTGTATGGCATCCTGCCGGAAAAGCTGCGGGAGATGGACATGACGGAGCTTTACGAGACCGTGGAGCTGCCCCTGTGCGCTGTGCTGGCCCGGATGGAGCAGCGGGGCTTTTTGGTGGACGGCAAGGCCCTGGCGGCCTTCGGCCAGGATATGGCCGGGAAGATCGCAGACCTGGAACAGCGCATCTATGAGCAGGCCGGGGAGAGCTTCAACATCAACTCCCCCAAGCAGCTGGGGACGGTGCTGTTTGACAAAATGCAGCTGCCCCACGGGAAAAAGACCAAGACCGGCTGGTCCACCAATGCAGATGTGCTGGAAAAGCTCCGCTGGCAGGCTCCCATTGTGGCGGATGTGCTGGAGTACCGGCAGTATGCCAAGCTGAAAAGCACCTATGCCGACGGCCTGCTGAAGGTGGTGGACCCGGATGGCCGCATCCGCACCAGCTTCCAGATGACGGTGACGGCCACAGGCCGCCTGTCCTCCACGGAGCCGAATCTGCAGAATATTCCTGCCCGCACGGAGGTGGGCAGCCGCATAAGGGGCATGTTCGTGGCCGCCCCGGGGAACGTGCTGGTGGACGCGGACTACTCCCAGGTGGAGCTGCGGCTCCTGGCCCATATCTCCGGGGACGAGGCCATGCAGCAGGCGTTTCTATCCGGTCAGGATTTCCATACCCTCACGGCGGCCAAGGTGTTCCATGTGGCTCCGGAGGAGGTGACGGGCCGGATGCGCTCCTCGGCCAAGGCGGTGAATTTCGGCATCGTGTACGGCATCTCCGCTTTTTCCCTGGCCCAGGACATCGGCGTGTCCGTTGCCGAGGCCAAGGAGTATATGGAGCGGTATTTTGACACCTATCGGGGCGTGAAGCGCTACATGGAGCAGGTGGTGGAGACGGCCCGGGAAAAGGGCTATGTGGAGACCCTCATGCACCGGCGCCGGGCACTGCCGGAGCTGAAAAGCTCCAATTTCAACATGCGCTCCTTCGGTGAGCGGGTGGCACTGAATATGCCCATCCAGGGCACGGCAGCAGATATTATGAAGCTGGCTATGGTCCGGGTGGAGCATCGCCTGAAGGGGGAGGGCCTGGCGGCGAAGCTCATCATGCAGGTCCACGACGAGCTGATCGTGGAGTGCCCGGAGGAAGAAAAGGAGACCGTGGAGCGGCTGCTGGAGGAGGAAATGAGCGGCGTGGTGCGCCTGTCCGTGCCGCTGCCTGCCCAGGCCCACAGCGGCAAAACCTGGCTGGAAGCGAAAGGATAAGAAAATGCATATAAAGATTGTACCCATGAACGCAGATCACCTGGAGGAGCTGGAAAAGCTGGAGAGACTCTGCTTTTCCCGGCCATGGAGCCGCAAAATGCTGGCGGAGGAGCTGGAAAATCAGTGTGCTGCCTTCCTGGTTGCTCAGAACGGAGAAACGGACCAAGTGATTGGCTATGCGGGCCTTTTGGTAGTGGCCGACGAGGGCTATATCACCAATGTGGCGGTGTTTCCGGAGTATCGCCGCCAGGGTGTGGCGGCAAAGCTCCTGGCCGTGTTTGAAAACTTCGCCCGGGGCAACAAGCTGGCCTTTCTCACCCTGGAGGTGCGGCCCTCCAACGCAGCGGCCATTGCCCTGTATGAGAGCTTCGGCTTCCGGCAGGCGGGCCGGCGGAAGAACTACTACGACCTGCCCAAGGAGGATGCGCTGATCCTGACAAAAACCTATGGGGAGGCGGAAGCATGAATATTTTGGCCTTTGAATCCTCCTGCGATGAGACCGCCGTGGCGGTGGTGCGGGACGGGCGCACGGTGCTGTCCGATGCCATCCTCTCCCAGGCGGACATGCACGCCCTCTACGGCGGCGTGGTGCCGGAGATCGCCTCGCGCAAGCATGTGGAGGCCATTTCCGGTCTGACGGACCAGGCCCTCTCCGATGCGGGCCTGACGAAAAAAGACATTGACGCGGTGGCCGTGACCTACGCCCCGGGTCTTATCGGCGCGGTGCTGGTGGCGGTGAGCTTTGCCAAGAGCGTGGCCTACAGCCTGGGTGTGCCGCTGATCCCGGTGCATCACATCCGGGGGCACATCGCCGCCAATTACCTGGCCTTTCCGGACCTGAAGCCGCCGTTTTTGGCACTGGCCATCTCCGGGGGCAACACCCTTATCGTGGATGTGAAGGATTATACGGACATGGAAATTCTCGGGGCCACCCGGGACGACGCCGCCGGGGAGTGCTTTGACAAGGCCGCCCGGGTCCTGGGCCTGCCCTATCCCGGCGGTAAGCCCATGGATGAGCTGGCCCGGCAATCGGCGGGGGGCGTATACGACCTGCCCCGGGCCCATGTGGACGGCGCGGACCTGGACATGAGCTTTTCCGGCCTCAAGACCGCCGTGGTGAACCTGGCCCACAACGCCCGGCAGAAGGGGGAACCCTTGGACCGGGCTGCCCTGGCCCGGGATTTCACCCGGGCCGTCAGCGACGAGCTGGTGCCCCGGGCCATGGAGGCCGCCCGGCGCTGCGGACGCAGGACCATCGTGGCCGCCGGGGGCGTGGCCGCCAACTCCATCATCCGGGCGGACCTGAAGGCCGCCTGCGAAAAAGAGGGCTGCACCCTGTATGTGCCGCCCCTGCGCCTATGCGGCGACAACGGCGCTATGATCGGCGCCCAGGGCTACTACGAATACCTGGCCGGAAGGCGGGGCGGGCTGGACCTGAACGCCTACGCCACCATGGACCTGGACGAAAAAGAATAGCAAGCAGAACGGCTCGGCCTATTTTAGAGGCTGAGCCGTTTTATGTGTCAAAAAATGCGGGGGGTTGTGTCAAAATAGTAGAGAATGGCGGCAGCTTATTGACAGTACAGGCGGGTAGTGTATAATATATACTGCGAACTATATATCAGTGAATTTTATGAGGTGAGCGTATGAAAGCTACAGTAGTCGTGGACAACCGGGGAAATGGAGTCCTTTCGGGAGAATGGGGCCTGTGCATTTATATTGAGTATGGTGAAAAACACATTCTGCTGGACACCGGGGCGTCGGACCTGTTCGTGCAAAACGCAGAAAAGCTGGGCCTTGATCTGGCGGCGGTGGACGCGGCGGTGCTGTCCCACGCCCACTACGACCATGCAAACGGCATGGAGGCGTTTTTCCGCTGCAACAGCAGGGCAAAGTTCTATGTGGGGCACACCTGCGGGGCGGATTGCTACTACAAGAAGCTGTTTTTGCGGCGGTACATCGGCGTGCCCAAGACCGTGCTGCAGGACTTCCGGGACCGGATCGTGTATGCCGGGAAGGAGCCCATGGAGATCCTGCCGGGAGTGCATCTGGCACCGCACAAGACGGTGGGACTGGAGCGCGCAGGACGGCGGGAGAATATGTACCGCCGGGAGGGTGGCCGGTGGGTCCCGGACGACTTTTCCCATGAGCAGAGCCTGGTGCTGGACACGGAAAAGGGGCTTGTGATCTTCAACAGCTGCTCCCACGGCGGGGCGGCCAACATCATCCGTGAGGTAGAGGGGATGTTTCCGGGCAAGACGGTGTATGCCATCATTGGCGGCTTTCATCTATATAACAAATCCAAGGCGGAGGTGCGGGAGCTGGCTAAGGAGATCCGGCAGACCGGCATCGCCTATGTGTGTACCGGGCACTGCACCGGGGAGCAGGCCTATCAGCTGCTGCACCGGGAGCTGGGCGAGAAGCTGCACCCGCTGCAGGTGGGCCTGGTCATGGAGTTTTGAAAGAAGAAAACGGAGGAAACAGAATGCTGAAAATCGAACATCTGACAAAGACCTACGGGGAGAAAAAGGCGGTGGATGACCTGAGCCTGCACATTCAGGCGGGGGAAATTTACGGCTTCATCGGCCACAACGGCGCCGGCAAGACCACCACCCTTAAATCCGTGGCGGGAATTTTGCAGTTTGACGGCGGGGAAATTTTGGTGGACGGCAAGTCTGTGCGCACCCAGCCCCTGGAATGCAAAAGGGAGATCGCCTACATCCCCGATAATCCCGACCTGTACGAGTACATGACGGGCATCAAGTATCTGAACTTCATCGCCGACATCTTCGGCGTGAGCGCCCAGGTGCGCCAGGAGCGCATCCGCCAGTATGCCGACCTCTTTGAGCTGACGGCGGACCTGGCCCAGCCCATTGCCGCCTACTCCCACGGCATGAAGCAGAAGCTGGCCATTATCTCCGCTTGGCTCCACGAGCCCAAGCTCATCATCATGGATGAGCCCTTCGTGGGCCTGGACCCCAAGGCAGCCCACATCCTCAAGGGGATGATGCGGGAGCTGTGCAGTGCGGGCGGCGCCATCTTCTTCTCCACCCATGTGCTGGAGGTGGCAGAAAAGCTGTGTGACAAGGTGGCCATTATCAAAGGAGGCAAGCTCATCCGCTCCGGCACTATGGAGGAAGTGAAGGGGGATGCCTCTCTGGAGTCGGTATTTCTGGAGCTGGAGGATGAATCATGCTGAAGATCCTGGTGAAAAAACAGCTGGGAGATATTTTCCGCAGCTATACCTACGACGCCAAGAAGAACCGGGCCCGGTCCAAGGGGGCAACCATCGGCTTCACCGTGCTTTTCGTGGTGCTGATGGTAGGCGTACTGGGCGGCTTGTTTACCCTTCTGTCCCTGGCTATGTGCGAGAGCATGGCCCAGGTGGGTATGTCTTGGCTGTATTTCACGATCATGACGCTGCTGGCGGCGTTTTTAGGCATATTCGGCAGCGTTTTCAATACCTATTCCACCCTCTACATGGCCAAGGATAATGACCTGCTGCTGTCGCTGCCTATTCCCGTGCGCACCATTATGGCGGCCCGGCTGCTGAGCGTGTATCTCATGGGTCTGATGTATTCCGCCGTTGTGCTGCTTCCGGCCATCATCGTGTACTGGGTGGTGGTAGGCATCACGGTTCCTGTGGTAGTAGGCTGCATGATCCAGCTGCTCCTTCTGTCCGTTTTCGTGCTGACCCTGTCCTGCGCCTTGGGATGGGTCGTCGCTAAAATCAGTCAGAAGCTGAAGAACAAGAGCTTTATCACGGTGCTGGTGTCCCTGGTGTTCATCGGGGCGTACTACTTCTTCTATGCCAAAGCCCAGAGCCTTCTGACAGAGCTGCTGGCCAACGCCGCCTACTACGGCGCGAGCATCCGCAGCGCGGCCTACCCGCTGTACCTGGTGGGCCGGGTGGCCATGGGCAACGGCTCGGCCATAGCCATTGTGTCGGCGGCGGTGATGGTGCTGTTTGGCCTGGTGTGGTATCTTATCGCCCGGAGCTTTTTGAAGCTGGCCACCTCCACCGGGGCCGTGGCCAAGGTAGAGTACCGCGAAAAGGCCGCTCGCCTGCGCAGCACCGACCGAGCCCTGCTGGGCCGGGAGCTGAGCCGGTTCACCGCCAGCGCCAACTACATGCTCAACTGCGGCATGGGCACCCTGGGCCTGGTCATCGGCGCGGCGGCGCTGGTGTGGAAGGGCGGCGCCTTCCTGCCGATGCTGGAGATGGTGTTTGAGAGCAGGCCGGGGGCACTGTCGGTGCTGCTGTGCGCGGGGCTGTGTACTTTGGTGGGCATGAATGATATGGCGGCCCCCTCCGTGTCCCTGGAGGGCAAGAGCTTATGGCTGGCCCAGTCCCTGCCGGTGAAGACGTGGCAGGTGCTGCGCGCCAAGCTCAGGATGCATCTGCTGCTCACGGCCGTTCCGGCGGTCCTGTGCGGCGTGTGCGTGGCCATTGTGAGCCCCGCCGCTGCGGTGCAGACGGCCCTGGCCCTGGTGGTGGCGGCACTGTTTACGGTGCTGTCGGCCCTGCTGGATCTGTTCCTGGGCCTGAAAATGCCCAACCTCCACTGGACCAGTGAGATCACCCCCATCAAGCAAGGCGGCGCCGTGGTTCTGGCTCTGTTTAGCGGCATGGTGTATGCGGCGCTGCTGGCGGGCGGATTCTTCCTGATCGGCTGGCGCATGGGCTATATGGTCTTTATGGCCGCCTTTGCCGCAGTGACGCTGGCGGCGTGCGTGCTGCTGCTCCGGTGGATCAAAACGAAGGGCTGCACCGTGTTTGCAAATCTGTGAGGAGAAAAAATATGGATACGATCATGGAGATCCGCCATCTGCACAAGGCCTTTGGGGATGTGCAGGCGGTGCAGGATCTGAATTTCCGCGTGAAAAAGGGAGAGCTGTTCGCCTTTTTAGGGGTGAACGGCGCGGGGAAATCCACCACCATCAATATTCTGTGCGGCCAGCTGCGCAAGGACAGCGGCAGCGTGGTCATCGCCGGGGCGGACCTGGACCGGGAGCCGGACAGCATCCGGCGGAAGCTGGGCGTGGTGTTCCAGAACTCCGTGCTGGATAAGGACTTGTCCGTCCGGGATAATCTGCGCAGTCGGGCGGCCCTGTACGGCATCAAGGGCCGGGCCTTTGAGAACAGACTCGGGGAGCTGGCGGAGCTGCTGGAATTCGGCGACCTGCTGAAGCGGCCCCTGGGCAAGCTCTCCGGCGGCCAGCGCCGGCGCATCGACATCGCCCGGGCGCTGCTCCACGAGCCGGAGATCCTCATTTTGGACGAACCCACCACAGGGCTGGACCCGCAGACGAGGGTCAACCTGTGGTGGGTCGTGAGCCGGCTGCGTCGGGAAAAGGGCATGACGGTGTTCCTGACCACCCACTACATGGAGGAGGCGGCGGAGGCGGACTATGTGGTCATCATCGACCACGGACAAATTGCCGCCGAGGGCACACCCCTGACCCTGAAAAATACTTATACCGGCGACTTCATCACCCTCTACGGCGTTACCGAGGAGCAGGTGAAGGCCCTGGGGACCGGCTATGAGGCTATCCGGGATGCGTACCGGGTATTCGTGCCGGATACGGCGGCGGCCACGGAGCTGATCCTGAAATTCCCGGAGATCTTCCGGGACTATGAGATCACCAAGGGCAAGATGGACGACGTATTCCTGGCCGTTACGGGCAAAAAGCTCACGGGAGGTGAGGAGAAATGACCGGACTGGGCGCGCTGATCCGGCGCAACACAAAGCTGTATTTCAAGGACAAGGGGATGTTTTTCTCCTCCCTCATCACACCGGTGATCCTGCTGGTGCTGTATGTTACGTTTCTGAAAAAGGTGTTTGACGACTCCTTCCGCTCGGCCCTGACGGAGGCCGGGGCGGTGGTTTCCGACAGCGTTATAGGCGGCGTGGTGGGCGGCCAGCTGGTGTCCTCTCTGCTGGCGGTGAGCTGCGTGACGGTGGCCTTCTGCTCCAACCTGCTGATGATCAAGGACAAGACCAGCGGCGCACGCCACGACCTGACCATCACCCCCGTGCGCCCGGCCGCCATGGCCATGGGCTACTACATGGCCAGCCTGCTGTCTACCCTCATTGTGACCCTCACCGCAGCGGCGGTGTGCCTGGGGTATCTGGCCTGGGCGGGCTGGTATCTCACGGCCGGGGATGTGGCCGCGCTGCTGCTGGATGTGCTTTTACTGACCATGTTCGGCACGGCCCTGTCCTCCTGCATCAATTTTTGGCTCACCACCGACGGCCAGGCCTCGGCGGTGGGGACCATCGTCAGCGCCGGGTACGGCTTCATCTGCGGAGCCTACATGCCTATCTCCAGCTTTGGGGAGGGACTGCAGAGGGTGCTGTCCTTCCTGCCGGGCACCTACGGCACCAGCCTTCTGCGCAATCACGCCATGGGCGGGGCCTTTGCGGAGATGGAGCGGCTGGGCTTTCCCGACCGGGTGGTGGAGGCCATCCGGGATAGCGTGGACTGCAATTTGTATTTCTTCGGCCACCAGGTGACAAACGGACAGATGTATCTGGTCCTGGTGGGCAGCACGGCGGTGCTCATGGCCCTCTATGTGGTACTCAATCGCCTGGCCTCCCGCCGCAGCGCCCGATAAGCGTATACAAAGGAGAGAAGCGCTGCTTCTCTCTTTTGTCTTGTCAAGAGGGGAAAATGGGAGAAAAACAGGGAGAGGAAAATTTTGGGAGGGAGTATGCGTTATGTAAATCGACATTATTTTTACCTGATGGGTATTTGAAAGGGGGAAAATGGTGGATAACTCCGGAAGTGCTTGAAAATAAAGGATAGTTGAATGTGGAAAACTCTGTGGATAATGTGGATAACAATTTGTAAAATCAAAAAAGATAAAATGTTATGTAAATCTGTCGGAGGAGGGAGAACGCGCGCCCGGAAGCGGAAAATGGCGGGAAAGGACGGTTTTCTCTCTGGTGATTTTGACGAATGCAAGCGCAGGAGCGGGCGCGGGCCGGGACCTGGGGGGGAATATGGAAAAAAATGGGGGGAAGAATACGGGCTGTATTCTATCCGGGCCGGGAAAAATGAGAGTTGACGGCGAGGCGAAAAGATGATATAATTGCCATTGTCCGCAAAGGATGCGCTTGTGTGGCTCAGTTGGTAGAGCAGCTCACTCGTAATGAGCAGGTCGCCGGTTCGAGTCCGGCCACAAGCTCCAGACTCCTCGCAGGTAATGCGAGGAGTTTTTTTGCGCGTTGACAAGGGTCGGGGGCGCGGGTATAATAGATACACTACCCGAAAAAGTAAATACGTCCGGGGATGCTGTGTGGCTGTCTGCCGCAAAGCCCGCACGCGGGCAGGAGACAGTTCAGAAGGAAAGGGGTCAAAACCCACGCGAACGGCACTGTAGGCGCAAGAATGCACGGAAGCGGCAAAGGCCGCCGGGATGAAAGTCCACCATTGGAAAGTAAGTTTCCGAGAAGGTACGCTGCAAACGAGGAGCGGATGCTCCGGGGCGCCAGTCAGGAGAATTGCGCAGCGGAGGACACCACCGCAGCGGGCGCTTTCTTCGCTACGTCAGGATCCCCACGAAATGAAGACAGGCGCTGGAGTTTTTCCATAAAATGGAAAAACTCCAGCGTTTTTTGATGCCGCCATTCTGCGAAAACGCAGGGGCGGCTTTTCTACTGCAAAGCTACAAAAGGAGAGAAAGCACAGTGAAGCACAAAAACAGAATGAAACGATGGCTGACGCTGGTACTGGGACTCTGCCTGATCATTGGACTTTGCGTCCCGGCGGCGTCGGCGGCGCTGGGAGCAGCGGGACTGGCAGGCACTGAGGACGACGCCATGGGCCTGACGGCCGCCTTCGACAGGCTGGTCTATGCCGCCGGAGATACCGTCACCGTGGACGTGATCGTCAGCGGGGGCGAATTCGACGCGGCGGGCTTTTGCCTGTCCTACGACCCCGAGGAGCTGACCTACCGGGCGGCTCAGCCCGGCGACGGGTTTACCATGCCGGCGGCCCGGGGCCGGGAAAGCAGCCTGGAGGCTGTGGTGCAGGCGGACGCGCCCCTGGCCGGCGGAACCGGCCGCACGGTGGCTCAGGTGACCTTCACCGCCGTCACAGGCAGCGTGGACTCCCTACAGTTTGCCCAGGGCAGCGACGTTTACCTGGGCGGCAAAAGCTGCGTGGTCTATAACGGCTACCAGGAGCTGAAAGTCAAGGCCGAAGTCGTGCGGGATGCGGCGGCGGACGCGGCGCTGCGGCAGGCAAAGGCCGACGCGGTGGCCATCCTGACGGCAGACATCAATGAAAAACTGGATGGCGGCGTGACCCTGGCCCAGCAGGAGCTGCTGCGTCAGTGCCTGCAGTGGGGCAAGGCCGCCATCTCCAGCGCCGCCACCACGGAGGAGGTCACCTCCGCGCTGCAGGGCGCACAGGCCCGGGCGGCGGCCATTTTGGAAGATACCACCGTGGACTTTCCAAAAATGACGAGCTGAATCTGACCTATCTCTTC
>CAVKFX010000083.1:0-7448 GCA_963655625.1 uncultured Eubacteriales bacterium
ACAACGCCATTTACGGCATGACCGGCGGCCAGATGGCCCCCACCACCCTGATCGGTCAGAAGACCACCACCTGCGTGGATGGCCGTACCATTGAGCAGGCCGGTATGCCTATGCGTATGTGCGAGCTGATCTCCTGCCAGGACCGCGCCGTGTATGTGGAGCGTGTTTCTCTGGATTCCCCCGCCAATGTGCGCAAGGCCAAGTCCGCCATCCGCCGCGCGTTCAAGGTCCAGGATCTGAAGCTGGGCTTTGCGTTCGTGGAGTTCCTGTCCATCTGCCCCACCAACTGGGGTCTGACCGCTCCTAAGGCTATGGAGTGGCTGCGGGAGAACATGATGCCTTACTATCCTGTGAAGCAGTTCAAGTGCCCCGAGGAAGTCAAGGAGGTAAAGTAAATGGCTACTAAAAAAGTATTTGTGGCCGGCTTCGGCGGCCAGGGCGTGCTGCTGATCGGCCAGATGCTGGCCTACGCCGCCATGTATGAAGGCAAAGAGGCCACCTGGATGCCCTCCTACGGCCCCGAGATGCGCGGCGGTACCGCCAACTGCACCGTCTGCATTTCCGATAAGCCCATCGCTTCTCCTCTGGTCACCACCTGCGATGTGCTGGTTGCCATGAACGGTCCTTCCCTGGATAAGTTCGAGGATATGCTGGTTCCCGGCGGTCACCTGTTTGTGAACGCTTCCGTCATCCACTATAAGGCCCGCCGCACCGACGTGCACGTCCATTATGTGGATTGCACCCATATCGCCGAGCACGAAGTGGGCAACGGCAAAACCGCCAATATGGTCATGCTGGGTGCCATCATCCGCGCTTCCGGCGTGGTGAGCCTGGACATCATGGATAAGGTCCTGGCCAAGACCATGACTGGCAAGAAGGAAAAGCTGATCCCCGCCAACAAGACCGCTCTGTCCGCCTGGAAAGAGTAAGAAGGAAGAATCATTTTGAAACGAATTACGCTTATAGTGGGTCATTACGGAAGCGGCAAAACCGAGTTTTCCGTAAACCATGTCATCAACCTGAAAAAGCAGTATAATAAGGTGGCCATCCTGGATATGGACATTGCCAACCCCTACTTCCGCAGCAGGGAGCGGCAGGAGTTTTTGGAGGATATGGGCATTGCCATCCACTTCAACTCCTTCGGCTATGACATTACCGAGGACCTGCCGGCCATTTCCGCCTGCATGAAGGCGCCGCTGGAAAACAAAGACTATATGGTCGTGGCCGATGTGGGCGGCGATAACGCCGGGGCACGGGTGCTGAACCAGTTCAAGAAGTACTTTGTGGACGAGTCTGACTGTGAGATGCTCATCGTGGTAAACGCCAACCGGCCGGAGACATCTAACCTGGAGGGCGCTCTGTATCACATCCGCACCATTGAGGCGGAGACCGGGCTGAAGGTCAGGGGCCTTATCAACAACACACACCTGCTGCGCGAAACGAAGGTGGAGGATATTCTGGAGGGCTATCGGCTCTGCCAGGACATCTCCCGGGAGACGGGCATTCCCATCACCTATACCACCTGCGTGGAGAAGCTGGTTTCGGAGCTGGAAAAGGCCAAGGCCGAACAGGGCCTTAGCGACATGGTGATCTACCCCATCAAGCTCTATATGCGGCCTACCTGGCTGGATAGAAAGTAAACGGATTCGTGGGAGCCTCTGCCATATGGCAGAGGCTCTTTTTTCGTTGACAAAGGCCGTATTTGAGTCTATCATAGACCCAACAAAGAAGAGGGGGAAACCGCCATGAGTCAAGCAGTGCAGGCCGCTCTGCCGTGGATCGTATGTGCCATTGCAGCGGCAATACTGATCCCCGGAGTCATAGATTTTCTCCGCAAAAAGAAGCCTGATGCCAATGCTTCCGAAAAAGAAAAAGCCGAACAGAACAGCTGGATGATGGAGGGAATCGGCGTTGGAATGTTGGCTGGATATTGGCTGGGAAAAGTCTTAGGCAACGCCGTGCTTGGCCTGGCATTGGGTGTGCTTTTGGGGATGCTTTTGGGCAGCAAGATCAAGAAATTCAAGTAGCGCTGTAGGCTATCGGCATATTTAAAAAAAATATATATACAAATAAATGTAAAGCTATATTACTTAACAGAAGCTCCTGCCAAAAAACGGCAGGAGCTTCTGTTATTCTTACGCATCAAAGGCCGGATTGGTGAAGTACACATTTTTCTGATCCATTTTTTCTTTTGCCAGCCGCAGCCCCTCGCCGAAACGCTGGAAGTGGACGACCTCCCGGGCTCTCAGGAACTTGATGACGTCATTCACATCCGGGTCATCAGAGAGCCGCAGAATGTTGTCATAGGTAACACGGGCCTTTTGTTCTGCGGCCAGATCCTCCGTTAAATCTGCAATTACATCGCCCTTCACTGCCATAGATGCGGCGTTCCAGGGAAAGCCGGAGGCTGCTGCGGGATAAATGCCGGTGGTGTGATCTACAAAGTAGGCGTCAAATCCCGCTGTCTTGATGTCCTTTTCCGACAGATTTCGGGTAAGCTGATGCACAATGGCTCCGATCATCTCCAGGTGCCCCAGTTCCTCGGTGCCGATGTCCGTCAGCAGACCCTTGAGCTCTGCGTAGGGCATAGCGTACCGCTGACTCAAATACCGCAGCGACGCACCCAATTCGCCATCAGGGCCACCATACTGACTGATAATAACCGCCGCCAGCTTAGGATTGGGGTTTGCAATGCGCACGGGATACTGCAGTTTTTTTTCATACACAAACATCAGCTATTTCCTCCTTCGTCCCAGGGCCACGGGTCGTTGAGCCAGCGGTAGCTCCCGGGCGTTATATCGGTTTGCAGCACCGGTCCATAGGTCTCCTGATAGCGCTTGCGTCCCTCCTGGGCCAGGGCAATATAGCTCCAATACAGCTCCAGCGCTTCCTTGTCGTCGGCATGGGTCGTCAGGTATAGCCCCAACTCATCCACAGCAAAATCCAGGGCCATCAGCTCGGAAAGTGCGCTGTTCACAGCCGGGAAACGGCTTTTCAGCTCCCGATGAAAGGGCAGGTCCAGACCGGGAAACAGCGTCCCCTGCTGTAAGGCCTCCCGCCGATCATACTGCTTGGGATTCTTGCCCTGCATGGGGATATAGGGAAAAGCCAACGATGCACAAGCGCCGGGCAATGATCCCTGCTGCATCGAGCAATTGGCCGTCTCCATCCCGGCAACTGATTTTTCCGAATACAAATATTTCTCCTCCTCATAGGCTTCTGTTCCCCTTGGGAACAATCCATTTTATGCCGCGGCAAAAGAATAGGGGACAGGGGATTCCAAAATGCCGCCCAATATGATAGAATAGCTTTGAATCAGGGCGCATATATTGACCCGAAAGGGGTGCTGCGCTGTGACCGTGTTGATGAAGAAAAGAACGGCCGCCGTGATTTGCGGGGCAATGGCTTTGGTGGCTGCCGTGGTGTGTGTTTTTGCCGCGCATCGGGACAAGCCGGTGGTCTCTCCGGAACCGGTCACCGCGCAGACGGTACTAGTGATAGACGCCGGCCACGGCGGTGAGGATGGCGGAGCCGTGTCCGCATCCGGCGTACCGGAAAGTAGTATCAATTTGGCCATTGCGCAAAAAACACAGCTGCTGCTTGCCTTTGTAGGCCAGGTGACCATCATGACTCGGGAAGGGGAGGAGGCCATATACTCTCCGGATGCGCAGACCCTGCGGGAGAAAAAGGTATCCGACCTGTCCAACCGGGTCAAGCTGGTGAATGAAACCGCCGGGAGCATACTCCTCAGCATCCACCAAAACAGCCTACCCGGCAGCAAGGTGCGCGGCGCGCAGGTCTTTTATAACGCCGTGGAGCCGGCCCAGCAGATGGCCGTTTCCGTGCAGCAGGCGCTAAACAGCGCCGTTAACCATGGCAGTGGAAAAAATGCAAAGCAGATGGATGATTCCATATATCTTATGAAGAATATCCGCAGCCCCGGGATTCTGGTGGAGTGCGGATTTCTGTCCAGCCCTGCAGAAGCGGAGCTTCTGCAAACAGACGATCACCAGCGGCGCCTTTCCGCCGCTATCGTGTCCGGATATTTACAGAGCAGAACGGAGAAGCAACAATGAAGGCGAAAACTATATTCTATTGCACAGAGTGCGGAAATGAGACGCCCAAGTGGGCGGGGCGCTGCAGCGCCTGCGGCGCTTGGAACTCCATTGTAGAGCAGCCGGAGGAAAGGCGTCCCTCCGGAAAGGCAAAGAATCTTTTAAATAGACTTACTGTAAAGGCAGAAAGCATTACAGATTTGCGTGAGGACGAGGAGATCCGATTCTCCACCGGCATGGGCGAACTGGATCGTGTTTTGGGCGGCGGTGCCGTAAAGGGCTCTCTGGTTCTGGTAGGCGGCGCTCCGGGTATCGGCAAATCCACCCTGATGCTGCAGATCTGCAAGAAGCTGGGAGAGCAGTTTCGTGTATTATATATATCCGGAGAGGAATCTGTCCACCAACTGAAGCTGCGCGCCAAGCGGCTGCAGGCAGAGAGCAGCAGCCTTTATGTCCTGTCTGAGACGAATTTGGGGGACGTGCTGGAGTGTGTGCAGCAGGAGCAGCCGGATGTTCTCATCGTGGACTCCATCCAGACCCTGTATAACGATGAGCTGAATTCTCCGGCAGGCAGTGTGGGCCAGGTGAAGGACTGCACCATGAAGCTGATGCAGCTGGCCAAAGAGGGAAACGTGACCGTTTTCGTCATAGGCCACGTGAATAAGGACGGTTTCATCGCCGGGCCAAAGGTTTTGGAGCATATGGTGGACTGCGTCCTCTACTTTGAGGGAGAGCAGCACATGGCCTATCGGATCCTCCGGGCCGCCAAAAATCGTTTCGGCGCCACCAACGAGATCGGCGTGTTCGAGATGCTGGACAGCGGCCTGCGGGAGGTAGAGAATCCCTCGGAAATGCTCCTCTCCGGTCGTCCCGAGGATGCTCCCGGCTCCTGTGTTACCTGCGTCATGGAGGGGGCCCGGCCGGTCCTTGCCGAGGTGCAGGCCCTGGTGGCACCGTCCAACGCCAATTATCCCCGCCGCACCTGTAACGGCCTGGATTCCAACCGGGCTGCCATGCTCCTGGCGGTACTGGAAAAACGCGGCGGGCTAAAGGTCTCCCAGTGCGATGCATACTTCAATATCATCGGCGGACTAACCTTGGACGAGCCTGCCTCTGATTTGGCTGTTCTGACCGCCGTTGCCTCCAGCTATCTGGATAAGCCCATCCCCACCAAATTGGCAGCCATGGGGGAGGTAGGACTTTCCGGCGAGATACGCAGCATCAACCATATAGAGCAGCGCCTTGCTGAAGTACAGCGTTTGGGCTTTACACGGTGTATTGTCCCCGCACAGCAGGCGGATAAGCTCCGCATGCCGGGTAAGCTTCGGCTGATCCCGGTAAAGAACGTGGGCCAGGCCCTCCGGCTGCTGGCCCACGATGAGTTGTGACCGTAAGACGCGTGCTAACCGTATAAAGAAACTCCGTATGACCTCGTCATACGGAGTTTCTTTACTTATTTTTTCACTTTCAAATTCTGATCCAGAGGTTTCTTCCCGGCCGCGGCCCGATAGTGGTTGATCTTATCCACCCGGCGCTGCTGCTTCATGGCCGTGGCTTTATCCTTAGCCTTCTTTTCGCGTATCTGCTGGTCCTTTTTCTTTTTATCCCAGTATTCGCTCTTTTCGTCGTTTTCAAGATCCTTGTACTTTTCCGGATGGCGGGCCCAGTCGATTCGGTAATAGAGCAGGCCAAAGAAAAGCAGCGCCCCCACTGCGATAACAGCGTAAAAGAATATATCCCAAATCATAGCCCAACCTCCTAAAGTATTATTTATAGTATACAGCATGGGCAGGCGGATTACAAGACAATTCTTTTATTCCTCCATAGCGAAAGAATTCCTGTTGTTTTTATCGTAAATTGGGCGTATAATCAGTTTATACCATCGATTGACAGGGACAAAAACAGTTTTGCGCCTGCCGGCGTATTTGTCCTTGTCAATCGATGGTAATAATCCTGTATACAGGGAGGAAGAAAGTATGTTTACAACCTTTAAGGAAATCGAATCCTATGTTCTGTCTCAGAATATGAAAAAGCGCATTGCATTGGCCAATGCTCATGACGAGCCGGCGCTGAGTGCCGTGGTCAATGCCAAGCGCAGAGGTGTGGTGGAGGGTACGCTCATCGGCAAAAAGGCCGAGATCATCCAGATGCTCCACGATATGGGCGAGAGTGAGGCCGATTACGAGATCATCGACTTTGACGGCGAGGAGCTGGAGTCCGCCAAGATCGCCATCAAGCTGGTGAAGGAAGGAAAGGCCGACATACCCATGAAGGGCATCCTGCAGACCTCCAACTTTGCCCGCGCCATCCTGAATCGTGAGACTGGTCTGATCCCCGCCAGTGGCCGCCGTCTGGTGAGCCAGTGCGGCATTTTCGAGTACGAGGGCCGCTTCGTCATGATCACTGACGCCGCTATCAATATCAATCCCGATGTGGAGACGCAGATCGGCATCGTAGAAAATGCCCTGCCCGTGGCCAAGGCCCTGGGAAATGACTGCCCCAAGGTAGCCGTCCTCTCCGCCGTGGAGAATGTCACCGAGAAGATGGCCAGCACCGTCACCGCTGCTGAGATCGCTAAACGCGGTGTTCCCGGCTGCATCATCTCCGGCCCCCTGGCCTTGGACGGCGCTATTTCTATGGAATCCGTGAAGCATAAGTCTATCCATGACCCTGTGGCCGGCCAGGCGGATATTCTGCTGGTCCCCTTTATCGAGATCGGCAATGTCCTCTACAAGGCCTGCACCTACATAGCCGGCAAGACCATGGCCAGCACCATCTGCGGTGCCTCCTGCCCGGTGGTCATCACCAGCCGTGCCGATACGCCCGACAGTAAGTATTATTCCATCCTCATGGCTGTCCTGCGCTGTATCAAGGGCTGCTGAAGCAAAAAGCAATACCGGGAAGCATGCTTCCCGGTATTTTTTTGTGCAAAAAGGGGAGGGGGGGAGCCTCCTCAAAAAAATTTATTTCCGGTTCGGACCTGCAATATAACACCTGGCAGCAGACCAAAAACACCGTGACCAAGCTGGGCGGCATAGATACCCGGCTGTCCACGCTGCATTCAGCCGCCACCGGCCTGGGCAGCAAGCTGGACAACATCGCCCAGCCGCTCAATACCACCACCTATACACTGTGCCGATACACTGTGCCGAGAAAAACGGGGAGTATGACAAAGAGCATGACACGCTCACCGTTACCATCGTCCTGGGTGATGAATTCAGTGTGCAGATGAACAGCCGGAATTTCAAGAGCAACATTGATCCGCTGTTTCTCAATACGCTGCTCACGTGCCGGCATTACCATATCAGCCTCTACTATACGGCCCAGCGCTTTGGGCACGTGGACGCGCTGCTCCGGCAGGTCACCAGTTCCGTGGTGGAGTGTGACAAGCTG
>CAVKFX010000084.1:0-5322 GCA_963655625.1 uncultured Eubacteriales bacterium
CCTCCGGGGGATAGACGGCGTTCACCAGGCCGATGCGCAGAGCCTCGTCGGCCTTGATATTCTTAGCAGTGTAGATCAGCTGCTTTGCCATGCCGGGGCCCACCAGGCGGGCCAGCCGCTGGGTGCCGCCGAAGCCCGGGGTAATGCCCAGGCCCGCTTCCGGCTGGCCGAACACGGCGGTGTCAGCGCAGATGCGGATGTCGCAGCTCATGGAAAGCTCACAGCCGCCGCCCAAGGCAAAGCCGTTCACTGCGGCGATGGTGGGGACAGGCAGGGTCTCCAGCTTGCGGAACACGTCGTTGCCCTTCTTGCCGAAGGCTTCGCCGCCGGCCTTGGTGAGCGTACTCATCTCGCCGATGTCGGCGCCGGCCACAAATGCCTTTTCACCGGACCCCGTCAGCACCAGCGCGCGAATCTCCTCGTCGGCCTTCACCAGCTCTACCAGCTCGTTCAGATCCTCCAGAACCTGGGAGTTCAGGGCGTTGAGCGCCTTGGGGCGGTTGATGGTAGCCACAGCAATGTTGCCTTTTTTCTCTAACAGAACATTGGTCACGATAGCTCCTCCTTCTACCCTGCGGCCCGGCCGCATCCCTGCCGCCGGCCGCGGATGGCTTTGTCCGGGCGGTCTTGTCCGCTTTTGCGCGTTAAGAAAGCCCTTTCATACAGCTTCATTATAGTATCTCGTTTAATTTTTATCAAGTGTTTCCCACCCATCTTTTGTGAATTTGACATATCGCACAAATCCGAGCGGCAATCTTTGCACACTTTTCAAGGCATTCCCCCAACGCCCGCCGTTTCTGCCGGATTTTTTCGGTGAAAAAAATATTATCCGTTTACATCGGGCGGTATTCTGTGGTATGATGTCGCAGAAATCACCCTGCGCCGCCGGGGCAGGAGCCGGGAGGATACCCAAATGCGTATGCGAAAAAAGAAGAATCTGCACCCCCGCATGGACGCCTGCGAGAGCTGCCTGATCCGCCAGCCGGAGGCCATGCGGGGCCGTTGGCGGACGCTGTACCCCCAGGCGAAGCGGCTGGAGGTGGAGCTGGGCTGCGGCAAGGGCCGCTTCACCGCCGGAACGGCGAAGGCCCGGCCGGACACGCTGCTCATCGCCGTGGAAAAGGTGCCCGATGCCATGGTGGTGGCCATGGAGCGGGTCATGGGAGAGGGGCTCAAGAACGTGTTCTTCATCGACGCGGATGCCGCCCTGCTGCCGGAGCTGTTCGCCCCCGGCGAGGTGGACCGCCTGTATATCAATTTCTGCGATCCCTGGCCCAAGAGCAATCAGAAAAAGCGCCGGCTGACACACGGGAATTTTCTGAAAAAATATCGCCAGGTGCTGAAAGGCGGCGGCCAGATCCATTTCAAGACCGACAATGATAAGCTCTTTGACTGGTCCGTGGAGGAGATCCCCCAGTTCGGCTTTACCCTGTCCGAGGTGACCCGTGACCTCCACGCAGACGGCCCCGTAGGCGTCATGACGGATTACGAGGCGAAGTTTTACGCCGAGGGCAAGAACATCAACCGCTGCGTCGCCACCATGGTGGACTGGACCGAGCCGGAAGCCCCTGCCGAGGCCGAGGCATAACCCCCTTCATCCCCAAATCGCCCCCGCATCCCGGATGGATGCGGGGGCATTTTTTATTAGGTCGCCGCTATGTAGCCCGCGCACAGCATAAATTGCCCGGCGAAATACAGCAGCCAGTTCAGGTCCGCCAGCAGGATGTGGGGCTTTTGGTAGTTCCAGATCCCCAGCACCATGTCCGACAGGAAGAACAGCAGTCCTCCCGCTCCCAACAGGATTCCGCCGGTAGTCCCGGCCAGCACAATGGCCGTGGACAGGCTCTTGGCCGCCGTAGCCGCCACCAGTACGGTGTAAACGGTCAGCCATGGGTCGTTGGCAGCGGTGTCCCACTGCCCGATGCCCTTGAGGGCAACGGCCAGGGTCAGCAGTCCGGCCAGCGCCGCCGCAGCGCTCCAGTGAAAAGCGGCCAGCTGAGACTGGGCCGCGATATTGCACAGCTGCCCCAGGCCGAACAGCACGATGCCCTTCGTGAATTTTCTTACATCCAGCCGGATGTACTGCAAATAGAAGTCGCCCCCGGCGCACAGCAGCATCCCCACCGCCGCCGTCAGCAGCACCGGGGAAGGCCGCCGTGCCAGCGCCACGGTCAGGCACACGGTCAGCGTCATGGTCAGGGTGATCTTCAGGGCGGTGGCGGCCCGGAACCGGTATTGGTTCTCCTGCCGGATATACAGCAGAAAGCACAGGGCAAAGGGGATCAGAACAAACTGCATGGCGTCCTCCCGTCTTTCCCCCACCGCCTCCCGGCCGGGGCAGTCAAATGTACTATATATAAATGTACCATACATCGCCGATCCACGCAAGTGAAAAGCGGCAGATTCCGCCGCCGCAGGTTGTAGTATGTATTTTAACAGGAATCAGCAAATGCTTTTCCTTCTTCAATTTATTCGGCGATCCCGGCATGATCACCGAAAAAACTCCCCGGCGCCGGGCCGGGGAGCGAGGATCATTCTTCAGTTCTCTTTTTGAATACTTCCTTTATTTGAGCGATTGTCTCATCCGTTACGGCGCGGGTATGTATGATTTTATAGCCCACGCTTGTTACGGCTTTATCCACAAACGAATCCCGTTCTTTTCGGTCTTTTGCGTCATGAGAGCTGTCATCCAGCTCGATTATGCACCGGGCTACCAGTTTTTCATCCAGCAGCACAAAGTCCACATGCTTAGCCTGGACCTTATAGAAATAGCTTTTGTAATTCTTTCCGCTCACTGGCTCCAGCAGGTCCAGCAGCCGCACTTTTGAAAAAATGGTATAGCCCACTTCATTGGCGGCATCCAAGAGTTTCTTATAGGCGTCTTTTTCGTTGTATGTGAGCAGCCAGCGCTTTTTGTATGCTCCTTCAACGGGCAGAGGTTCCCTCTCCTCCCTCTCTTCATTTCGGACTTTCGGCTTTTGGGATAGTATCAATTTCAAGATAAAGTAGAGAAAAACCGCTGCGACAGCGCATATGGCAAGTTCCATTTTTCATCTCCTTATGTTTTTGCGTGATGGGGGATTTGGTTGATTTTGTTCGGTTCCTTATAAATTTTTTCAGCGGCTGTCCGGATTTTGCTTAGCTGCTTTGCTTCTTCTCCGCTGATCTTTCCGTCGCCTTTCATGGCCGCCATTTTTCAGGATCGCCTGAAAACCTTTGCCATGGATTTAATGGTAATTATTTCTCCTCAAAATACTGCGCACCCGCTCCGCAGAGGGGGCATTTGTAGTCCTCCGGCAGGGTATCGCCCTCATACACATAGCCGCAGACCTTGCACACGAACCGCTTCTTCCCTTCTGCATCCCTTGCCGTGGGAGCAGCCTTCACATCCTTGGCCAGCACTGCTGCCAGCCGCTCCAGCTGCATAGCCTGATCCTCTCTCAGGGCGGAGCGGATGGAGAAGGTGTCCTCTATCTGCGTCCAATCCTTCAAGCCCTGCAGGATCTTCCCCATTTCCCGGCCGCTGACGGGAGCCCAGGAGCCGTTCTCCAGCAGCACCATCCGCCGGCCCCTCAGCCCGTGGGCGGCAATGTCCCGCAGCAGCTCATCCATAGTGATGAACACCCCGGCGTTATAGGTAGGTGCGGCAAACACCAGGTGGCTGTACCGGAACGCCGCCGACAGTATGTACGACGACGGGGTCACGGAGGTGTCGAACATCTGCACCTTTATCCCCTGCTCCGCCAGGCGGCAGGCCAGGATATTGGCTGCACACTCCGTATCTCCGTAAATGGAGGCGTAGGCGATCATCACGCCCTGCACCTCCGGCTCGTACCGGCTCCACAGGTCGTGCTTGCCGAGAATATAGCCCAGGTCCCTGCGCCATACAAACCCGTGGAGCGGCAGGATCATGCCGATCTCCAGCCCGGCCGCCTTCTGCAGCACCGCCTGCACCTGGGAGCCGTATTTCCCCACGATATTGGTGTAGTACCGGCGGCACTCGTCCAGATAGTCCCGGTCAAAATCCACCTCGTCGGCAAAGAGGCTGCCGTTCAGCGCGCCGAAGCAGCCGAAGGCATCTGCCGACAGCAGCAGCTTGTCGGTCTTATCGTAGGTCATCATCACCTCCGGCCAGTGGACCATAGGGGCCATGATAAACTGCAGGGTGTGCCGCCCGGTGCAGAGGGTATCCCCCTCCTTGCACACACGAATGCGGTCGTCATAGGCATGGCCGAAGAACTGGCCGATCATGGTCTTGGCCATGGCGGTACACAGGATCTGCACATCCGGGAAACGCAGCACCAGGTCCTCCAGTTCGGCGGTGTGATCGGGCTCCATATGGTGTACCACGATATAGTCCAGGGTCCGCCCGCTTAGCGTGTGCAGCAGGTTTTCCCTGAACTGCCGGATCACCTGGGCATCCACCGTGTCAAAGAGCACGGTTTTTTCATCCAGCAGCAGGTAGCTGTTATAGGAAACGCCCTCCGGCACGCCGAATACGCCCTCAAACACCGCCAGGCGCCGGCTGTCCGCGCCGATCCAGGTGTAGTCCTCATTCACTTTTCTGACACAGTACATATAGCATCCTCCCACTTTCGGTTTTTTCTCATTATAACGCAACCAAAGCCCAAAGTACAGCAAAAAAAACATCTCCGCCCAGAACCCGGCCGAAAAAATTTCCTTCTGCCATACCTCTTTCTCTTATCCCCGGCAGCATGTCCGGATCACCCGGCGATGAGGCTCGTCTCGAGCTTTCCCGATTTTTTCGTCGATCCGACGAAGATTTCCTCTTGAAAACCGGGTGGGAATATGATATAAAGAAGTAGATTAAAAGCGTGGAACGGGAAAATCCGCACATACACGGCTTCTAAGAGAGGGTCAGTCACCGGCTGCAAGCTGGCCCGTGGCCGTCTGCGGTGTTCGCCCGGGAGCTGCTGCGAGGAAATGCGCAGCCGGGTCATCCTCCGTTATGGGGAAACGAGTGCGCAGTTTTTTCCTGCGAATTTGGGTGGTACCACGGAACGCTGTATGCCTTTCGTCCCTTAGTTTTGGGGAGGAAAGGTATTTTTTTGTACTGGCGAAAAATCTCCGATTTTTCTGCCAAAAGGCTTGCAGTCTGCTGCGCGCATAATTTTGCCGTAAGCGGCAAAATTCCACACTGGCAGCCTGAGCGGTATTTTTCCCCACGCACATGTCGCGGTGAAAAACGATCCCAATTTTTTGCGCCTGCGGGCGCAAACTCTGCGAGGCTTTTTTGACAAACTGACTTTTTGTAAGGAGGAATCATCACCGATGAAAGAAAAGCTGAACGCTCTGCTCCAG
>CAVKFX010000084.1:5332-8659 GCA_963655625.1 uncultured Eubacteriales bacterium
CTGCTCCAGGAGGGCAGGGAGAAGATCCTGGCGGCGAAGAACGAGACGGAGCTGCAGGACATCAAGGCCGCTATCTTAGGCAAGCAGGGCGGCCTGACGGCACTGATGAAGGAGGTGCCCAAGCTGGATGTTTCCCTGCGCCCGGAGATGGGCAAGGCCGTGAACCAGGCCAAGGCCCAGCTGACGGAGCTCATTGAGCAGCACCGAAACGACCTGAAGCTGAAGGCTTCCCAGATCGACGCGGACTTCGACATCTCCGTCCCCGGCTACCTGCCCAGCGCCGGCGGCCTGCACCCCATCACCCAGATGTGCTACGACCTGAACGATGCCTTCCGCTCCATGGGCTTTGAGATCTATGAGGAGGACGACATCACCAGCGAGCTCTACGGCTTTGATAATCTGAACTTCCCCCCCAACCATCCCGCCCGGGAGAGCATGGACACCTATTGGCTCTCCGGCCATGACAAGGGCGAGTGCTGGGACAAGCTCTGCCTGCGCCCCCACCTCACCGGCGGCTCCGTGCGCTATATGCAGACCCACAAGCCCCCCTACCGCTTTGTGTACCCCGGCCGGGTGTACCGCAACGAGACCACCGACGCCCGCCACGAGCGCGCCTTCTTCCAGTATGAGGCCCTGATCGTGGACAAGGACTTCACCTTCGCCTCCGGCAAGGTGATGATCCAAAGCATCCTCTCCAAGGTCTTTGGCCGGGAGGTGCCGGTGCGGATGCGCGCCGGCTTCTTCCCCTTCGTGGAGCCGGGGTTTGAAATCGACATGGGCTGCCTGGTCTGCGGCGGCAAGGGCTGCTCGGTTTGCAAGCAGGTGGGCTGGATTGAGATCATGCCCGGCGGCACCCCCCACCCCAATGTTCTCCGGGCGGCGGGGCTGGACCCGGATGAGTACACCGGCTTCTATGTAAACATCGGCCTGGATAGACTTGTGATGATGCGCTACGGCGTGGACGATGTGCGCCTGTTCCACAGCGCCGACCTGCGCTTTTTGAAGCAGTTCCACTGATAAAGGAGGGTTTTACACAATGAAAGTTTCTCTGAACTGGGTCAAGGACTATGTAAAGCTCCCTGACGATATGGACCTCAAGCGTCTTTCCTACGACCTGACCATGTCCACCGTGGAGGTGGAGGATGCCACGGATCTGTCCGAAGGCTTCCGGAACATGGTGGTAGGCGTGGTGCAGCAGGTGCAGCAGCACCCCAACGCCGATAAGCTGAAGGTCTGCAAAACGGACATCGGCGGCGAAGTGAAGGACATCGTCTGCGGCGGCACCAACCTTCGGGATGGCATGAAGGTGGCCGTGGCCCTGCCCGGGGCCCACTGCCGCTGGCACGGTGAGGGAGAGCCGGTAGAGATCAAGGCCTCTAAGCTCCGGGGCGTAGAGAGCTACGGCATGATCTGCGCCAGCAGTGAAATTGGCCTGTTTGACCTCTTCCCCTCCACGGAGGAGGCCACCATCCTGGACCTTTCGGACTTTGATGCCCCCGCCGGGACTCCCCTGGCCGACGCCCTGGACCTCCACGACATCATCCTGGAGATCGATAACAAATCCATGACCAACCGCCCGGACCTCTGGGGTCACTACGGCATCGCCCGGGAAATTGCGGCCCTGTACGATCTGCCCATGAATCCCCTGCACCCCTTTGACCGGAATGTAGAAAACACCGCGGGCCTCACCATCACCGTGGAGGACAGCGACCGCTGCCCCCGCATGACCGGTACGCAGATCGAGGGCCTGAGCGTGAAGCCCGCCCCCTACTGGATGCAGAATCGCATCTGGAAGGTGGGTATGCGCCCCATCAACGCCCTGGTAGATATTACCAACTATGTGATGCTGGCCACGGGTCAGCCCTCCCACGCCTACGACTCCGACCATATTGCCGGCCACATCATCGTCCGCCGGGCCGATGAAGGGGAAAAGCTCCGGCTGCTCAACGGCAAGGACCTGCCCCTGTCCACCGACGACCTGGTCATTGCCGATGACGCCGGGGTGGTAGGCCTGGCGGGCGTCATGGGCGGCGCCAAGGACTCTATCCTCCCCACCACCAACAAGGTGATTTTGGAGGTAGCCAACTTCCAGGCCGCCGGCATCCGCCGCACAGCTCTGCGCTATGACAACCGCACCGAGGCCTCCGCCCGGTATGAAAAGGCCATCGACCCCGAGCGCTGCGATCAGGCGCTGGACCTGTCCATAGCCCTGTTTGCAGAGCTTTACCCCGAGATGAAGGTCACGGGCTTTGTGGATTGCTATCCTCATAAGCTGCAGCAGGCGGAAATTGATGTTTCCCTCACCTGGCTGGAGCGCCGCCTGGGCAAGCGCATCCCCAATGAGGACATTGCAAAAAAACTGGGTGAGCTGGGCTACGGCCTGACCTTTGACGGGGACAACCTGCACATCGTGGTCCCCACCTGGCGCTCCACCGGCGATGTGTCCATCAAGGCGGACATTATGGAGGAGGTAGCCCGTATGTACGGGTACGAGAACTTCCGGGCCGCCCCCATCACCACCTCCTTTGACGGGGCCATCAACCAGCTGGATAAGGATCTGGAGCGGCGTATCAAGGAGTATCTGGCCATCCGCTGCGGGATGCAGGAGATCTTCACCTATCCCTGGATGACCGACCAGTATGTAAGCGCCATTCTGCAGGATACCACCGGCATCCTCTCCCTGTCCACGCCCCCCTCTCCCGACGAGAGCCTCATCCGCTCCTCACTGCTCCCCAATCTGTGCAAGGCCGTGGTGAAAAATGAGCGTTTCTTCACGGAGTTCTCCATCTTCGAGTGCGCCCAGGTGTTCCGGGACGCGGATTATACCACCCCCTATGACAGCCGGGAAAAGCTCCCCTCCCAGCGCAAGAACATCGCCGGCGCCTTCGCCGGTGACAGCAAGAACGTCACCGACCTCTTCCGCCGGGCCAAGGGCGTTATCGAGAGTATGCCCCGGTACACCCATATGGAGGGCTTCACCTTCCGCCAGGAGGAAAAGCCCCTGTGGGCCGACGATGTGGTGTGGCTGAATATCTGCCTGGGCGATAAGCACATCGGCAGCCTGGCCCTGCTGAACAAGAAGGCCTCCATGGCCTGCGGCATTAAGAATCTGAGCGTCATGCTCTTTGAACTGGATGCAGATGCCCTGGTGCCCTTCCGCTCCCGTACCAACACCTTCACCCACCTGGCCGAGTATCCCATGACGGACTACGACATCTCCCTGCTGTTCGACAAGGATACGAAGTGGGCGGATATGAAGAAGATCCTCTCCGGCATCCACAACGAGCTTTTCCACGGTGCCGCCTTTGTGGACGAGTACCACGGCAA
>CAVKFX010000084.1:8669-14297 GCA_963655625.1 uncultured Eubacteriales bacterium
GCCGTAAAGAAGCTGGTCAAGAACCTGGGCGCAGAGCTGCGCGGCAAGTAACCCGCGCCTTCCCCTTCCATTCCCATAAAAAAGCCGCCCCATCGGGGCGGCTTTTTTAGTACTCTTTTCAGTTAAAACAGGCCGGTGATCTTTCCGCCGGAGGTGATGTCGATATTTTCCGCCGCCGGGTGCCTGGGAAGGCCCGGCATGGTCATGATATTTCCGGCCAGGGCCACCACAAAGCCGGCGCCGGCGCTGACGCGCAGGGACCGGACCGTGAGGGTGAAATCTTTTGGCGCGCCCAGCTTTTTTGCATCGTCCGAAAGGCTGTACTGGGTCTTGGCTACACACACCGGCAGGCTCCCGAAGCCCAGACCCTCCAGCTCTGCCAGGTCCTGCTCCGCCTGGGGGGTGAGGGAGACATCTGCGCCGCCATAGACCCGCTGCGTGATGGCCAGAAGCTTTTCACGCAGGGGAGATTTACTATCATAGGCATAGTGGGGTGCTATACCGTTTACTATACTGCTTTTAGTCAGGTCAATGATTTTTTGTGCCATGTCCACACCGCCGGCGCCGCCCTGCTCCCACACCCGGGACGGGGCCACGGGAACGCCGCACGTCCGGCAGGCATTTTCTATCCACTCGATCTCCGCAGGGGTGTCACTTTCAAATTGGTTCAGTGCCACCACCACCGGCAGGGAAAAGGTCTCCTGCAGGGTCCTGATGTGGTGCAGCAAATTGGGCAGGCCCTTTTTCAGCGCATCCAAATTTTCCCGGGAAAGGTTGTCCTCTGCGCCGCCGTGAAGCTTCAGGGCCCGGACAGTGGCCACTACCACCGCCGCGTCCGGCCAGAGGCCCGATGCGCGGCACTTGATGTCCAAAAATTTCTCTGCGCCCAGGTCCGCGCCGAAGCCGGCCTCCGTGACGCAGTACTCCCCCAGGCGCAGCGCCGCCCGGGTGGCCAGTATGCTGCTGCAGCCGTGGGCGATGTTGGCGAAGGGGCCGCCATGGACGATGGCAGGATTTCCCTCCAGGGTCTGCACCAGATTGGGCAGCACCGCCTGCTTTAAAAGCGCCGCCATAGCGCCCTCCGCCTTCAGGTCATGGGCGGTAACAGGCTTTCCGGCCTTGGTGTAGCCTACGATCATGCGGCCCAGCCGGGCCTTCAGATCGGACAGATCCTCCGCCAGGCAAAAGACTGCCATGACCTCTGAGGCCACGGTGATGTCAAAATGCTCCGGCCGGGGCACGCCGTTTATGCCGCCGCCTACACCGGTCTCCAGGGAGCGGAGCTGGCGGTCGTTCATATCCACGCAGCGCCGCCAGACCACACGGTCTATGCCCAGCTCATTGCCCTGATAAATATGATTATCCACCATGGCGGCCAGGAGATTATTGGCCGCGCCGATGGCATGAAAATCCCCGGTGAAATGGAGATTGATGTCCTCCATGGGAGCGACCTGGGCATAGCCGCCGCCGGTGGCGCCGCCCTTCATGCCGAACACAGGCCCCAGGGACGGCTCCCGCAGGGACAGCACCGCCTTCTTTCCCAGCCGGTTTAAGGCGTCCGCCAGGCCGATGCTGGTGGTGGTCTTGCCCTCCCCGGCCTTGGTTGGGTTGATGGCGGTGACCAAAATGAGCTTGCCCCGCTTCTGCCCGGGCTTTTCCGGCGGCAGGCGGAGCTTGGCCATATACCGGCCATAGGGCTCCAAGCTTTCCTCGCCCAGGCCCAGCTTCTCCGCCACCCGGGCAATGGGCTGCAGGGGCGTAGACTGTGCAATTTCAATATCGGAACGCATGGCTCGTCCCCCTCTCATTGATTTTCACGGCGCAGGGCCGCCCGATAGGTGTTTTCCAAAAGCATGGCCCGGGTCATAGGGCCTACGCCCCCGGGGACGGGGGTAATGAAGGATGCCCTTTCCGCCACGGCGGCATAGTCCGCATCCCCGCAGAGCTTGCCGTCCGGGCCCCGGTTCATGGCCACGTCAATGACCACGGCGCCGGGCTTCACCATGTCCGCCGTGATAAGGCCCCGGCGGCCTGCGGCACTGACTAAGATATCCGCCTGCAGGCATTGGGAGCACAGGTCGGGGGTCTTGCTGTGGCAGACGGTGACGGTGGCATCCGCCTGCAGCAGAAGCGCAGCCATGGGCCTGCCCACGATATTGCTGCGGCCCACCACCACGCAGTGCTTGCCCGCCGGGTCGATGCCGTACTTTTTCAGAAGGGCCAGGATCCCTGCCGGGGTACAGGGGAGATACCGGGGCTGCCCTAAATGCAGGAGGCCCACATTCTCCGGATGGAAAGCGTCCACATCCTTGGCCGGAGCTATGGCCCGGAGCACCTGGCCCGCGTCCAGATGGGCGGGCAGGGGCATCTGCACCAGGATGCCGTCGACGGCCTCGTCCCGGTTCAGCGTATCTATCAGCTCCAAAAGCTCGCCCTGGGAGGTGCCCGCCGGGAGACGGTGGTCGGCGCAGGAGATGCCGCACTGGGCGCAGTCCTGCTCCTTATTGCGCACATACACCGCCGAGGCGGGATCGTCCCCCACCAGCACCACCGCCAGACGGGGTGGCCGGGACAGGGCGGCGCATCGTTTCCGGAGAGCCTGCTTTATCTCTGCGGCAAGGGCCTTACCGTCCATGACCACAGCACTCATATTATTCCTCCTGTACTTTTTCGTTCTGCTCCGCCCGGTCCCGGGCGGCCACCTGATTCACATACAGCTCCTCAGGCTTGTGGGGATGCACCTTGAGATTCCAAATCAGCATGAAAAGGCTCACCAGCACCATGACGACGCTGAGGGCCTGGGACACCCGGATGGGCTGGCCGAAAAGCTGCCAGTTGAACAGATACAGGCTGTCCGTGCGCAGACCCTCCACCCAAAAACGGCCAACGCCATACCAAAGGAAATAGAACCAGGTATTCTCCCCGTCGAACTTGCGGTGCTTTGACACCACGAACAGCAGCAGGAGCAGCCCCACCAGATTCCACACACTCTCATACAGGAAGGTGGGATGTACCTCGATGAGCTGGCCGGCCTTGGTGGTGAGCTGCATGCGGAAAAGGCAGGTGGTCTCAGACCCAAAGGCCTCACGATTCATAAAATTGCCCCAGCGGCCCACGATCTGTCCTACCAGAAGGCCCATGACCACCAAATCTGTCATGGCGAAGAACTTAAAGCCCCGCTTGCCCTTGCGCCGGGAGAGGCAGACGGCCAGGATGATCACGGCGATGACCGTGCCGTAAATGGCCAGGCCGCCGTCCCAAAAGGCGATGGCGCTGCCAAAGTCAAACTTTCCATCGGAGGTGCGGAAACGGTCCAGATAAAACAGGACGTAGTAGACCCGGGCGCCCACGATGCCCAGGGGGATGCCCCAGAGCAGGCCGTCATAGAGATTATCCTCACTGATGCCGTATTTTACACGTTCCTTCATACACAGCAGCAAGGCCAGCAGCAGGCCCAGGGCGATGAGAATCCCGTACCAGTAGACACCGTGGCCCACGTCGATGGCCTTGGAGCTGGCGGTAAAGGTCCAATCGCCGAAGAGCCCCGGAAAACGGATGGGGCTGTCGGTCATAATCATATCATTCATATCGATTTTCAGATCACTCATATCCATGTTCAAATCACTCCTTCGGATAAACAACGGACAGGGCCATATGCTCCCGGCACAGGTTCTCCCGGATAAAGGACAGCAGGTCCTGGGGGGTGATGGAGTCGAACATCTCCGGGAACAGCAGGGGATCGTATCCATCAAACTGCCCCTCCACCAAGGAGATGGCAATGGACTCAAAGGAATTAAGGCTCTTGAGGGTGGAGCCGTAGTTGGCACGGACAATCCGGGCGTAGTAATCCGGGTCGATGCCGTCCTTTACCAAACGCCGGGCCTCCTGCAGCACCTCCTCCGCCACGGCGTGGGGGTCCTTGCTGTCCCCGCCGATGTAGGCGTAGGCCACGCCCGGAAGGGTATCGAAGCTGTAGCCAAAGGTGCCGTTGATAAGGCCCTGGCTGTAGAGCCTGGCGTACAGAGGGCTGGAGTCCCCCAGCAGCACATCGCAGGCCAGCTCCCCGATGAGGGTGCGGCGCATCTGCTCCTGGCCGCCGGACATGGGCGGACACTTGAAGCCCAGGAGGAAGGTTGGCATGGATACCTCCATCTCACAGGAAACCTCCGCCTCTAAGGGGGTGAGGTCCGTCTCCCGGCCGTAGTCCCGGGGGATGGCGGGGCCGCTTTCCTTGGGCAGCACCTCCTCCGCCAGGGAGAACACGGACGCCGGGTCCAGGTCACCCACGGCCACCAGGCACATGTTGGCGGGGGTATAAAATGCCTTGTGGCAATCGTAAAGAGTTTGGGCGGTGATGTGGCTGATGCTCTCCACGGAGCCGGCCACGCTGATGCGGGCGGGACTGGTGTGGTACAGGGCCTGCATAAGGCATTTATACACCTGCCACTCGGGGTTATCCTCGATCATGCCGATCTCCTGACCGATGATGCCCTGCTCCTTTTCCACGCTCTCATCGGTGAAATAGGGGATGGACACAAAGGACAGGAGGATGCGCAGATTCTCCTCGAAATGCTCGGTGGAGTCAAAATAATAGCCGGTGATGGCGTTGGAGGTGAAGGCATTGGGCTCGGCGCCGTTTTTGGCCAGCTCCTGCAGGGCGTTGCCGTCCTCGGTATCGAACATCTTATGCTCCAAATAGTGGGCGATGCCGGCGGGAGTATCCAGCCACTGGCCGCCCAGCTGAAAGCGCAGGTCCATGCCGCCGTATCGGGTGGCAAAAAAGGCATATTTGCGGGTATAGCCCGGCTTGCGGATGACGCAGACCGGCAGGCCGTTGGGCAGGGTCTGCCAAACCGCCGTCTCCCCGATGCGGTGATAGGTCATTTCCTTCATTGTGCTGTCTCCTTTCCGCGCAGGAAATATACGGTATCCAGCCGGATGCTCTGGGCCGCCGCGCAGATGCGCTCCGGCGTAACGGCGGAAAGACTCTGCATCAGCTCCTCCGGCGTTTCCTGCTGGTCCACCGCGGCGCGGCTCATATAGAAATTTTCCAGGGCGCTCTGGGAGTCTCCCACGGAGCGCAGAGAGTTCAGGGCCGTACTCCTGGCCCCTTCCAGCTCCCACGGCTCCCACTGGCCCTGCTGCACCTGCCGCAGCTGGTGCAGGATCTCCTCCAGCGTGCGATCATAGTCCTTGGTCTCGATGCCGGAGGAAACGGTGAGGATTTTCTTCGACCGGGCATAGGAGCTGGAGGCATAGTAGCACAGGGACAGCTTCTCCCGGACGTTGAGAAAGAGCTTTGAATTGCTGGAGCCGCCGAAGATCAGGTTGGCCAGGATCATGGCGGGGACATCGTCACTGCCGCAGCGAAAGCCCATGGAGAGCTTGCCCTGGGTGACGTCCATCTCCTCGGTGATGAAGCGGGGCGTTTCCGGGGCGGGGAAAACTTGCATGGGCGGCAGCTGCTCCATCTGGCCCCGGGGCAGGGCGGCAAAGGCCTGCTCCGCCGCCTCCTCCACCCGCCGGGGCTCGGCGCTGCCGCAATACAGCAGCTCCAGCCGGGCATCGGACAAAAGCTGCTGGCCGTGGCGGTAGAGGGTGTGGGTGGTGATCTTCTGGGCCGAGCCC
>CAVKFX010000085.1:0-19806 GCA_963655625.1 uncultured Eubacteriales bacterium
CTCCGGCATCGGCAAGAGCGAGACCGCCATTGAGCTGGTCAAGCGCGGCCACCGTCTGGTGGCGGACGACGCGGTGGAGATCCGCCGCATTTCCACGTCTCTGTACGGCACGGCGCCGGAGCTGATCCGGCATTATATCGAGATACGCGGCGTGGGCGTTGTGGATGTGCAGCAGCTGTTCGGCATGGGCGCGGTGCAGTTTGACACGGAGATCGACCTGGTGGTCCAGCTGGAGCAGTGGCAGGACGGCAAATTCTATGACCGCCTGGGCCTGGGGGAGGACACCTATGAGCTGTTGGGCGTGGAGCTGCCCTATGTGACCATTCCCGTCCGCCCGGGCCGAAACCTGGCCGGCATCGTGGAGATCGCCACCATGAAAAACCGCCAGATGAAATACGGCTATAATCCTGCCCGGGACTTTGTGACCCGGCTGGACCAGCACTATGACGCACTGAACGAAGCAAATCGGAGAAACAAGCAATGAAATACATCGGCATAGACATCGGCGCCACCAACCTGAAGGCCGGGTTGGTGGATGATGTGGGGCAGATCCTGGCCAAGCAGAAGATGAAGATCGCGCAGATCGAGTCCCCGGATTCCCTGGCCCGCCACCTGGCCCGGATGACGGAGGAGCTGGCGGCGGAGGTCGGCGTGGACTTAGACGAGATTTTTTCCATCGGTGTGGGAGTGCCCGGCGTGGTGGAGATCCGCTCCGGCTCCCTGCAGTATAGCTGCAACCTGCCCTTTCGCCGGGTGCCGCTGCGGCGCCTGTTCCACAAATATATGAACAAGCCCCTCTACCTGGAAAACGACGGAAACTGCGCCGCTGTTGGCGAGTATTATGCCGGAGCGGGCCGCAGCAGCAAGCGCTTTGTGACCATCACCCTTGGCACGGGTATCGGCGGGGGCATTATCCACAACGGCAAGATCTATCACGGCTCCAACGGCATGGCCGGCGAAGTGGGCCACATGAGCATTGAGTATAACGGCCAGAGCTGCCCCTGCGGGCGCAAGGGCTGCTGGGAGCGGTATGCCTCCGCTTCGGCCCTCAAACGTCTGACCCGGCGGGTGATGGAGGAGAATCCCGAGAGCATCCTGCGCCAGGTGGTGGACGAAAACGACGGGCACGTCAGCGGCCAGTCGGCCTTCATCGCGGCCCGCCGGGGCGATCCCATCGGGCAATATGTGTGCGACGCTTACATAGACTATCTGTGCGCGGGTATCGTGAATTTGGTGAATATCTTCCAGCCGGACACGCTGGCCATCGGCGGCGGCGTGAGCAACGAGCAGGACGAGCAGCTGCTGTTCCCGGTGCGGCGCATCGTGGCCCGGCAGAGCATCCCCTGCGAACCGGAACGCCGCACCCGCATCGTCAAGGCGGAGCTGGGCTCCGCCGCCGGGATCATCGGCGCGGCGCTGCTGGGAAAGAAAAAGCGGATTTGAAGGAGCAAAATATGACTTGGTATGAAAAACTGGACAAAGCCATAGGGGAGTATCTTCCGGATCTGCCCATGGAGCGGGACGTGCCCATGAGCCGCTTCACCTCCTTCCGCATCGGCGGCCCTGCCCGCCGGCTGGCCTGCCCGAAGAATCGGGAACAGCTTGTGATTCTCATGGGTCTGGCCCGGGAGTGCGGGGCGCGGCCCTTTGTCATGGGAAACGGGACGAACCTGCTGATTTCCGATGTGGGCCTGGACCGCCTGGTCATCCGTACGGCGGGAGAGATGAGCGACGTCAGGTTGACAGACGAGACGGTCATCGAGGCGGACGCCGGGATCTCCCTGGCGCGGCTGGCGCTCTTTGCCCAAAGCCAGGCCCTCACCGGGCTGGAATTTGCCCATGGCATCCCCGGGAGCCTGGGCGGCGCGGTGTTTATGAACGCCGGCGCCTACGGTGGGGAGATGAAGCAGGTGGTGCAGGAGGTCACCGTCCTCACGGAGGACGGCATCCGGCATATTTCCGGGGAGGAGTGCGCCTTCGGCTACCGGAAAAGTGCCTTTTCCGATGGAAAGACGGTGATCCTCGGGGCGAAGCTGCGCCTTGAAAAAGGGGACCCGACGCAGATCGGGTCCAGGATGGCGGAGCTGATGGCAAAGCGCAAGGCCAGCCAGCCCCTGGACTATCCCAGCGCCGGCAGCACCTTTAAGCGGCCGACGGGCTATTACGCCGGGACGCTGATCCAGGAAACGGGGCTGAAGGGCTTTACCGTGGGCGGCGCGCAGGTATCCGAAAAGCATGCGGGCTTTGTGATCAACATCGGCGGCGCCACCTGCGCGGATGTGCTGGCGCTGATTGCTCAGGTGCAGGACCGAGTGATGCAGCGCAGCGGTGTACACCTGGAGCCGGAGGTCCGTATCATAGAGAATTGAAAGGAGTCAGATATGGAGATATTGGTTATTTCCGGGCTGTCCGGCAGCGGAAAAAGCAAGGCTGCGTCCTATTTAGAGGACATCGGCTACTATATCGTGGATAATCTTCCGGCGGAGATGATGGTCGTGTTCGCTGAGTTTTGTGCCGCATCTAAGGGCCGATATGACCGGGTGGCGCTGGTGTACGATGTGCGCACCGGTGAGCCGGCGCAAAAGCTTATCGATGCGCTGGAGCATATGAAGTCAGCCGGCATAAACTGCCGCATGCTGTTTTTGGAGGCGGATACCCAATCCATCATCAACCGCTATAAGGAGACACGCCGCAGTCATCCCCTGGCAGGGGATGGAGTGAGCGTGGCTGAGGCATTGCAGAAAGAGCGTATACTGTTGCAGCCGGTGCGGGACCATGCAGATTATGTGCTGGATACCTCGGGATTCTCCACCACAAAGCTCCACGCAGAGATATTAAACCTGTTCAGTGATGCTACGTTGGAGGATGGGATGCATGTGAATGTGCTGTCCTTCGGCTTTAAGAACGGCATCCCCGTAGAGGCGGATCTGGTGATGGATGTGCGCTTCATGCCAAATCCCTATTACATTGAGGAGCTCAAGCGCAAGACGGGCCTGGATGACGCGGTGCGGGACTATGTGTTCAGCTTCAGCCAGACCAATGATTTTATGAAGAAGATGGAGGATCTGCTGTCCTTCCTTCTGCCCCTTTACAGCGAGGAGGGGAAGACGGTCCTGGTCCTCGGCATCGGCTGCACCGGCGGCCACCACCGCTCCGTGGCCGTGGCCCACGCCCTCTCCGAGTATATCCAGAGCATCGGCTACCCCGTTACGGAGATCCACCGGGATATTACCCGGTAAAGGAGCGGCCTATGGTAAGCGATTACTATCGTGTCGCGCCGGAAAACGGGCCGCGGATCGTGGTCATCGGCGGCGGACACGGACAATCCACCCTCCTGCGGGGGCTGAAGCTGTACAGCAAGAATCTCACGGCTATTGTGGCTGTTACTGATGACGGCGGCGGCTCCGGCATACTCCGGAGGGACTTGGGAATGCTGCCGCCAGGGGACATTCGCAACTGCATGGAGGCACTGGCCAGCGCTGAGCCCATTATGACCCGGCTCATGGGCTATCGCTTCACCGAGGGGAGCCTGGCGGGGCAGAGCTTTGGCAATCTGCTCCTGGCGGCGCTGAATGGCATCATGCCCAGCTTCGATCAAGCGGTTGCGGGCTTGAGTCAGGTGTTGGCCATCACGGGCCGGGTTCTACCGGTGACCAATGCCAATCTCCTCTTGGAGGCGGAGTTTGAAAATGGACGCATGATTCAGGGCGAATCCAGTATCTGCCAAATGAAGCGGCAGGAGAGCTGCCGCATCCGCCGGGTCAGGTTGCATCCGGATCGGGCCAAGGCCCTGCCGGAGGCGGTGGAGGCCATCCGTCAGGCAGACCTCGTCGTGCTTGCCCCTGGCAGCCTGTATACCAGCATCATCCCCAACCTGCTGGTGGACGGCATTGTAGACGCCATATCTGCCAGCGATTCCATGAAAATATACATCTGCAACGTGATGACGGAGAGCGGCGAGACCGAGGGGTATACGGCCAGCGACCATATCCAAGCCATTTTCAACCATTCCTGCCCGGGCCTATTTGATCTGTGCTTAGTCAATTCAGCACCGCTGCCCCGGCTGATAGCCCAGCACTACGCCCGAGAGGGGAGCATCCCCGTGTTTTGCGATGAGCGGGCGTGTGAACATCTGGGGGTAGAGATGATCGCCCGGCCCATCTGCGCGGTGGAAAACCAGCTCATCCGCCATAATCCGGGACATGTGGCCGCGGAGCTGATGACTCTGTACCGCCAGCGGACTATCCGTGTGGTGGAGGAGGATACCGGCTTCGTGCGCAATCGAATGGAGAAATAGGAGGAAGTATGCAGTCCTTTTCCTATCAGGTGAAAAGTGAATTGTGCCGGGTGCCGGTGCAGCGGGTCTGCTGCGCCCGGGCGGAGGCCTACGGCGTGCTGCTCTACTGCAACACCTTCAATGCCCGGGAGATCCGCATCATTACGGAAAACCCCGAGTTTGCAAGGCGTCTGCCCAAGCTCTTTCATCGGGCCTTCAGCCTGCGCTTTGACCGCCTGCCCCAGGAGCAGGAGGGGCGGGAAAAGCTGATCTTTCAGATCACAGACCCGGCCAAGCTGGAGCGTATCATCAGCCAGTTCGGCTATGAGGCAAAGCAGACCCTGGCGCTGCACATCAACTTCGGTGTGCTGGAGGAGGATTGCTGCCGCACCTCATTTCTGCGAGGTGCGTTTCTATCCGGCGGCAGCGTCACCGACCCGGAAAAGCGCTACCACCTGGAGCTTGCCGGCAATCACCGCCAGGCCAGCCGGGAGCTATGCGCCCTACTGACGGAGATGGGCTTCCTGCCCCGGATGGTGACCCGGGGCGCGGCCACGGTGATCTACTTCAAGCAGAGCGAGCATATTGAGGACCTGCTGACCAAGCTGGGCGCGCCGGTGGCCGCCATGGACATCATGACCACCAAGGTGGACAAGGCCATCCGAAACGGCGCCAACCGCGCCATGAACTGCGACATTGCCAATGTGAATAAGATCCTGGAGGCCGCCACGGAGCAGCAATCCGCTATTGAAGCCTTGGCTAAAAGCGGTCAGCTGGACCGCCTGCCGGAAAAGCTGCAGCAGACGGCCCGGCTTCGCCTGGAGCATCCGGAGCTGTCTCTTGCCCAGCTGGCGGAGCTGTGTGACCCGCCGGTCTCCAAATCCTGTATGAATCACCGTATGAGAAAGCTCAACGAGGAGGCAAAGAAACTGCTATGAATAAAATCGTAAAATGCAAGGCAGCCCGGGACTATCATACCCACGGCTGCAACTGCGGTCAGAGCATCCTGGCTGCCTTCCATAAAGAAATGGGCCTCACCGAGGATCAGTGTCTGGCCCTGGCCGGGGGCATGGGCGGCGGGATGCGCTGCGGCAGCATCTGCGGCGCTATCAGCGGCGGCATTTTGGTGCTGGGCATGCTGTTTCCCGCCACGGCGGCGGAGGGCCCGGCGGGGAAGCGGCGTATTACCCGGCAGACCCAGGAGTATATCCGTCGCTTCCGGGAGCGGTTCATAGACCGCGACTGCGCCGACCTTTTAAAGCGCCAGGACCTCGATCCCACCCGGCAGGCCCGGGACCTGGGCGTAGCAGATCATTGCGGTATCCTCATCGTCTCAGCCGTGGAGATCCTGTGCGACTATATTGCAGAGCTTAAAGGGGAATAATATGTCATTCGTACATCTTCATGTACATACGGAGTATAGCCTGCTGGACGGCGCCTGCCGCATACGCGATCTGCCCCGGCGCATCAAGGAGCTGGGCCAGACCGCCTGCGCCATCACCGACCACGGCGTCATGTACGGTGCCATTGATTTTTATCGGGCCTGCAAGGCGGAGGGTATCCATCCGGTTATCGGGTGCGAGGTTTATGTGGCGGCCCGGACTCGATTTGATAAGCTCCATGAGTTTGATGCCGAGTCCCGGCACCTGGTGCTGCTGTGCAAGAATGAAACGGGCTACCGAAACCTGTCATACATGGTGAGCCAGGCGTTTGTGGAGGGCTTCTATATAAAGCCACGCATCGACCTGGATCTGCTGCGGGAGCACGCCGAGGGGCTTATCGCCTTGTCCGCATGCCTGGCCGGGGAGATCCCCAAGCGCATCCTCCACGGCAATTACGAAGGCGCCAAGGCGTACGCCCTGCAGATGCAGGAGATCTTCGGCCCGGATAATTTCTATCTGGAGCTCCAGGACCACGGCATCCCTGAGCAGGCGGAGGTCAACCGGAGCCTGCTGAAGATCCATCAGGAGACGGGCATCCCCCTGGTCTGTACCAACGATGCCCATTATATCCGTAAGGAGGACGCCGAGAGCCACGATATTCTTCTTTGCATCCAAACCGGCAAGACCGTGGATGATGAAAATCGCATGCGCTACGAGCCGCGGAACTTCTACCTCCGCTCCACGGAGGAGATGGAGGCGCTGTTTTCCGCCTACCCCGAGGCTGTGGAAAATACCCAGCGCATCGCCGACCGTTGCCAGCTGGAATTTACCTTCGGCAAGTACCACCTGCCGGAATTCAAGCTACCTCCCGGCTATGATTCGCCTACCTACCTGCGCAAGCTCTGCGACGAGGGCTTTGCCGAGCGCTACGGGGCAGAGAAGGAGAGCTATCGCAAGCAGCTGACCTACGAGCTGGATATGATCGAGAAAATGGGCTTTACCGACTATTTCCTCATCGTCTCCGACTTTGTCCGCTATGCCAAGAGCGCGGGTATCCCCGTGGGACCGGGGCGCGGCTCCGCCGCCGGGAGCATGGTGTCCTACTGCCTGCACATCACGGACATCGATCCCATGGAGTACAACCTCTACTTTGAGCGGTTTTTGAACCCCGAACGGGTGTCTATGCCCGATATTGATATGGACTTCGGCGATACCCGCCGCGAGGAAGTGGTGGATTATGTCCGCCGCAAATACGGCGACGACCATGTGGCCCAGATCGTCACCTTCGGCACCATGGCAGCCCGGGCCGCCATCCGGGACGTGGGCCGGGTGCTGAGCATACCCTATAACGAGGTAGATTCCGTGGCCAAGCTGGTGCCGGCCACCCTCCACATTACGCTGGACGATGCCCTGAAGCTGTCCAAGCAGCTGAAGGACCAGTACGAGGCCGACCCCAAGATTCGCCGGCTCATCGACATGGCCAGGGCCCTGGAGGGCATGCCCCGCCACGCATCCACCCACGCCGCCGGCGTGGTCATTACCAAGAAGCCGGTGTATGAGTATGTGCCCCTGGCCCGGAACGATGAGTCCATCGTCTGCCAGTATACCATGGTGACGCTGGAGGAGCTGGGCCTGCTGAAAATGGACTTTTTGGGCCTAAGAAACCTGACGGTGCTGGACGACGCCATCAAAATGCTGCCCCAGAGCGAGCATTTCGACCTGCTGAAGATCCCCATGGACGACCCGGAGGTTTTCCAGATGCTCACCCAGGGCAAGACCTCCGGCGTGTTCCAGATGGAGTCCACCGGCATGACCGGCGTATGCCTGGGCCTCAAGCCCCAAAGCATTGAGGATATCACGGCTATCATAGCCCTGTACCGCCCCGGCCCCATGGATTCCATCCCCCGCTTTATCGCCTGCAAGCAGGACCCCAAGCTCATCACCTATAAGCACCCGTCCCTGGAGCCGATCCTCTCCGTGACCTATGGCTGCATTGTCTACCAGGAGCAGGTCATTCAGATTTTCCAGCAGCTGGGCGGGTATTCGTTGGGCCAGGCGGATATGGTGCGCCGGGCCATCTCTAAGAAGAAGGCCAAGGAGATCGAGAAGGAGCGCTACTCCTTCGTCCACGGCGATGCGGAGCGGGGCATCAAGGGCTGCATCGCAAACGGCATCCCCGAGGCCACGGCAGAGGCCATCTATGATGAGATCTACGATTTCGCCAACTACGCCTTCAATAAGGCACACGCCGTCAGCTACGCGGTGGTGGCCTATCAGACGGCTTATTTCAAGTGCCACTATACCAAGGAGTACATGGCGGCCTTGCTGACCTCCGTGCTGCATAATTCGGACAAGGTGGCCGAGTACATCGCCGAGTGCCGGGACTGCGGCATCCAGGTCCTGCCGCCGGACATCAACCATTCCTATGACGGCTTCACCGTGGACGGGGAGAATATCCGCTTTGGCCTGGTGGCCATCAAAAACATCGGCCGTGGCTTTATACAGACGCTGATCCGGCGGCGTGACAAGGACGGCCCCTTTACATCGTTTCTGGACTTCTGCCAGCGCATGGACGACTGCACAGACATGAATAAACGCGCCGTGGAGAACCTCATCCGCTGCGGTGCATTTGATTCTCTGGGCGCAAAGCGATCGCAGCTGGTGGCGGTGTTTGAAACGGTGATGGACAGCGTCTCCGCCTCCCGCAAGCAGAATCTGGAGGGGCAGATGGACTTTTTCAGCATGGGTCCCTCGGCCTCGGCCAAGCTCCATCAGATCCAGCTGCCGGATATTCCGGAGTATTCCGCCGTGGAAAAGATGAACATGGAGAAGACCACCACCGGTCTGTATCTCTCCGGCCATCCTATGAACGATTACCGGGATCTGGCCAAGGCGGCACACGCTGTGCCTATCCATGATATTCTGGAGGATTTCGAGCAGGAGGGTGGACCTACCCGCTTTGCAGATGATCAGCGTATCCGGGTGGCCGGCGTGGTGACCTCCAATAAAACCAGGCCCACAAAGAACAACTCCCTCATGGCCTATGTGGTGGTGGAGGATGAAATCGCCTCCATTGAGGTGCTGTGCTTCCAGCGTTCCATTGACCAGTGCGGCTCCTATATGCAGGTCAACCTTCCGGTGCTGGTGACCGGGCGGCTCTCCGTGCGGGATGAAAAGCCGCCGCAGATCCTGTGTGACACCATCTATCCGCTGGAATACCAGCAGGATCCTCTGCAGCAGTTGACGGGCAAGGCGGATATTAAAAAGGAGAAATCGGTCCTGTATCTGAAGGTCCCCAGCCTGGATAGTCCGGAGTTTCGGCACCTGAAACTGGTGATGACTATGTTTGAAGGGCAGATGCCCGTGAAGATCCGTCTGGCGGACACCGGCAAGCTGCTGGGTACCACCTGTATGAACCATCCGGCCCTTGTGCAGGAGTGCGAGGAATGGCTTGGTAAAGATAATGTAGTCCTTCGGACAAAAGCGTAGGATAACAAATTATATAGAGTGAAAAGCAAACCCTCCGTCTAATACCGGAGGGCTTGCTTTCTTATACACAAACAGATTAGTCATCCCAGGAAATGGCCTGCACAGGGCAGGCGTCAATGGCTTCCTGAACAGCAGACTTGTTTTCCGTGGTGGTGTGGCCGGATGCCTCCGCTTTGCCGTCGGCATTGACCTCAAAGACCTCCGGCACGGTGCTGATACACAGCCCACAGCCGATGCAGGTGTCCTGATTCACTATGGCTTTCATGGGGTATATCCTCCTAAAAAATTACTACCAGCAGCATTTTGAACTGCTCCTTGCCGTACACGGCATGGGGGTGCTTGGCGGGCATCACGATGGACTCGCCCTGGTGCAGTTCATACTCCACGCCGTCAATGGTAATGCGTCCAACGCCGTCTAAGCAGGTGACGAAGGCGTCGCCGCCGGACTCATGGGTGCTGATCTCCTCGTCCTTGTCAAAGGCGAACAGGGTCACGCTGACGGCGCTGTTCTGCACCAGTGTGCGGCTGACCACCTGACCCGGCTGATACTGGATCTGCTCCTTCAGCGTCAGCACTTCCGAAAAGGCAATATTCTTCATCATAGCTTTATCCTCCTGTTGGCTCACATCATTTTTCAGTATTTGCCTGTGAGCTGAGATCTATGCATAGATAATACACCCATTTCATCAAATTGTATATTGCAAATGCATCAAAAAAGGAAACCGATGGAAAAGCTCCATCGGTTTCCTTTTTCTCAGTGGCAGGCGCAGTAGCTGCGGGTGCCGTTATAGTCCTTGGGCATTTCCACGGTGTTGGGCGGGAAGAATTCGTTCATGGGGAAGCATACGTTCTTGAACAATCCACATGGATCCTCCGGATCGCCTCCGCTGCACTCGGATTGCGGGATGCAGTAGTCGTAGGCGGGGATCAGCAGCTGCGTATCCCGCTCCAGCCGCACCAGAGAGAACTGGCCCAGGGTCACATAGTAGCGCCGGGTCCCGGCGGCATCTAAGACCAGCGGACTGCTGAAGGCTGCGGCAATAGCGGCCGGGATCTCCGAAACGCTGCCCTCGCCGGTGCCGGAGGAGCTGCCGTCCTCCGTGATGCGGGTGTCCAGCACGATGGGGTCCACAGCCTCTACCACAGCCGTGGGCAGGCTCCGCTGCGGCGCAATGTTCTCCAGGGCGGTGCCGGAGGAGAAGGTCTTGGCGCTGCCCTCGCTGCCGAAGAGAATGCAGCGCTTGTCAAATACGCACAGGCCCTCCACCTCGGTGGACCGGGGCGTCCCGGTGCCCACCTGCAGTGTCACCCGGTAGAAAAACCGCATATCGATGGAGTAAAATCCCCGGTTAAAGGTGACCGGCTCCACGTCGGTGTAAACGTACAGCAGCTCGGCGCACCCACCTTTGATGATCTGCGCAGTACTCAGCACCTCCTGCGCCGCCTGGGTGGGATAAAACCGCAGATCCTCAATGCAGTCTTTGTCCCTGCAACTGTCAAAGATCTTCTTAGTGTGAATACACACGGACTCTCTCACGCTGCTCAAGTCGCAGACCGGGCCCGGCATTCCGTTTTCAGGCATCCAGATAACCTCCTATTAAGTAATGAAAGAAGCCTCTTTCACTCCAGTGTATGCAGCGGAAACGTGAGTGTGTGCCCGGGGAGGCTGCACGATGATTTTTCCCTGTACAAACGAGCGTTTTTGCCATATAATAAAGATGGAAAAGGGGGCGATGGCATGGACGCGTCATTCATTCATGATAAATTGGAGATCAAATTTCTGATCCTGTATATTGCCGCCCGGGTCTCGGAGCCGATCCCCATGGAGGGGATGCAGGAGCTGACCCTCTGCGACAGCGGTATTGATTATTTTTCTTTCTCCGAGTGCCTGAACGATCTGGTGCAGACGGAGCATCTGACGCTCTCTCCGGAGGGGCTGTATGCCATCACACCCAAGGGCCTGCGCAACAGCGAGATCTGCGAGAGCAGCCTGCCCATGTCCGTGCGCCTGCTGACGGACCGCAACGTGGCCGCCTATAACCGGATGCTGCTGCGCCGGGCGCAGGTCCGCTCCCGGGTCATTCCCCGGGAGAACGGCACGTTCACCGTGGAGCTGCGCTTCAGCGATGATGTGGATCAGCTGATGCACCTGGAGCTTATGGCCGCTACCGAGGAGCTGGCGAAAGACCTGGCATCCCGGTTCCAAAAAAATCCGGAGCAGGTCTATACCCAGCTTATGAATGCCTTGTTTAGTCCACAGTAATATGTATCCGAATCCATCGTGCCCCAGACACGATGGATTCAGTGTGTCCCAAAAGCCTCGCAGAGTTTGCCGCCCGGAGGCGGCAAAGGAGTGCAATCATTTTCTCTCGCGACCTGTGCGTGAGAGAAAATACCTCTCAGGCTGCCAGTGTGGAATTTGTGCGCCTTTGGCGCGCAAATTATGCGCGCAGCAGACTGCAATCCTTTTGGCAGAAAAATCAAAGATTTTTCGCCAGTCTTGTTCCCCGTGCCCCAGGCACGGGGGATTTTTTTGCATAAACGCGGACAGCCCCTCATACAGTAGGACAACCGAGAAAAGGAGGCGTGATCGCTTTGGTGGAACGCTACGCAATCAGTCAGTATGAGCAGGCGGCGCATCTGCTGCCGGTGCGTTGGCAGCGCATTGCCCTGCAGCTGCCGGACTGGCAAAAGGAACAGGTGGAGGAGCTGCGTCTGCGGGCGGGCCACCCCATGACGGTGCTGCTGCCACAGGGGGAGCAGGTCATGGGGGAGGAGGCCGTGGTGACCCAGGGAGACATAGAGCTACTGTGCGATACGGTGACGGGTTACTCCCGCTATGCCGCCGCGGAGACAATGGCCCGGGGATACATAACCGCCAAAGGCGGCTTTCGCATAGGCTTGTGCGGCACCGCCGTCGTGCAGGAAGGAAGAAGCACAAACCTGCGCAGCCTGTCTTCCGCCTGCGTTCGCATTGCCCGGGAAATGCCGGGCCTGGCGGATGACCTGGCGCCCCGGCTGTTTCAGGGCGGCGTGTTTCGCAGTACGCTCATCATCGCCCCGCCCGGACTTGGCAAAACCACGCTCCTACGGGATCTGGTGCGCTGCTTGTCCGATGGAACGGAGACCGTGCCGGCTCACCGGGTCTCCCTGGTGGATGAGCGGGGAGAGGTGGCGGTCATGGTGCAGGGCATGGCGCAAATGGAGATCGGCTGCCACACGGATGTCATGGACGGGTGTCCCAAGGCCGTGGCCATTCCCATGCTGCTGCGCTCGGCCAACCCGCAGATCATCGCCGTGGACGAGATCACCCAGGCGGAGGATATTTTGGCTATGGAGGAGGCAGCCCACTGCGGCGTCCGTTTTGTAGCCACCATCCATGCCGATTCCACCGCCGACCTGCAGAAGCGCCCATTACTGCGTAAACTGCAGCGCACGCAGATTTTCGAAAAAGCCATCTGTATCCGTATGGCGGACAGGCTCCGCCGCTACCGGATCGAGGATCTATGATCACCAAGGTGATCGGCGCGCTGCTGATCCTGGGGGCTGGCGGAGGTCTTCTTGTGCAGCTTTGGCGGCAGGGCCGGGCGGAGATCCTCTTTCTGCAGGACATGGCGTCAGGCCTGGAACAGATGGAATCCGCCATCCGATTCCGCCGCCTGCCCATGCCGGAGCTTTTGCGGGAACAGAAGGAAAGGCCGTACTGCGGGAGCATGTTTTCTGTGATCCTGCAGCACATGGAAAGGGGAGAACCTTTACAGAGTTCCTGGGTCCTGTCCGCCCGGTCCATTCCGTGGCCGCAGGCGGCGGACGCGCTTTGCGCCCTGGAATTATCCGGCGACGGGCGGCGGATCGGAGAAAACCTGCGTGCCTGTGCCGATTCCCTGCGTGCGGTATTGCGGTGCAGGCAGGCCGATAAGCAGCAGCGGCAGAAAATGACCCTGGCCCTGACGGCCTCCTGCTGTGGGCTGCTGGTGATTCTTTTACTGTGAGGAGTACACATGGATGTTGATTTGATTTTCAAGATCGCCGCCGTGGGGATCCTGGTGGCGGTGCTGAATTTGGTGCTGGCCCGCAGCGGCCGGGAGGAGCAGGCCATGATGACCACCCTGGCGGGGCTGGTGGTGGTGCTGATGATGCTGGTGCGGCAGATCAGCGACCTGTTCGACCTGGTCAAGTCCCTGTTTTCCCTGTAGCTATGACGGAGCTGGGGAAGATAGCCGCCATCTGCCTCGTAGGCATCGTGCTGGCGCTGCTGCTGCAGAAAAATAACCCGGAGCTGGCCATTCTGCTGGCCCTGGCCGTCTGTGCGGGGGTGTTGCTGTTCGGGCTGGGGCATATGAAAAGCGTCCTGTCCATGCTGGAGCAGATGGCCCGGGCCGGGGGCCTGTCGTCCGATCTGCTGCAGCCGCTGCTGAAAACCGTGGGCATAGCCCTCGTCAGCCGCACAGGTGCCGAGCTGTGCCGGGATGCGGATCAGAAAGCCATGGCGTCAGTGGTGGAAGCGGCCGGCGCTTTCAGCGCCGTGGTCGTGTCTATTCCGCTTTTGGGCGCGGTGTGGGAGCTGCTGCGGGGGATGCTGTGATGCGGAAATTACTGTTTTTACTGCTGCTGATCTGGTGCATCGTCCCGGCTGGTGCCGCAGAGATCCCTCAGGATCTGACTGATGCCATCCCGGACAGCGCCCGGGAGCTTCTGGATGATACCGACAAGGCCGATAGCTTTACATCGCTGACCGATGGCCTTTCCGGCCTGTGGAATCGAACCTGCAAGCTGCTGATAGTGACCGTGCAGGACAGCCTGGGCGGTGTGATTTTGGTGCTGTCCGCCATTTTGCTGTGTTCGGTGGCGGAGGACTGCTTCGGCGCCGCCGGGGGCAAGGTGTTCGATCCGGTACCCCTGGTGGGCACGCTGGTGATCCTCCTGGCAGTGGGGAGCAACATGAAAAATCTCATGGGCCTGGGGGAGGAGACCATCCAGGAGCTGAACATTTTCTCCAAAGCACTTTTGCCGACGCTTTCCGCCGCCACAGCCGCCGGCGGGGGCGCGGTGGCCGCCAGCGTGCGTCAGGTGGCCACGGTGTTCTTTTCGGATCTGCTCATGAGCCTGATCCATAGCCTGCTGCTGCCCCTGGTGTGGGTTTTCGTGGCCCTCTCCGCCGCGGATGCCATCCTGCCCGCCGGGCGGCTGGGCGGCATCGCCCGTGGGCTGCAGAAGGGCATCACCTGGCTGCTGTCCGGGAGCCTGCTTTTATTCACGGGCTATCTGTCCCTGTCCGGTGCCTTCGCCTCGTCGGCGGATAACCTGACCCTGCGGATGACCCGCTCGGCCATCGGCGGGGCGATCCCCGTGGTGGGCAGCATCATATCCGATGCGGCGGATACCATCCTGGCCGGGGCAGGCGTGCTGAAGCAGTCCGTGGGGATCCTCGGCACGCTGACCATCCTGGCAGCCTGTATCCTGCCGTTTCTTAAATTAGGCGTGCAGTATTTGCTGCTGAAGCTTTCGGCGTTTTTTGCGGCCACGGTAGCGCCGGAGCCGCTGGTGAAGCTGGTGAGCGCCCTTAGCACCGCCTTTGGCCTGGTGCTGGGGATGACCGGCGCGGCGGCAGCGCTTTTGCTGATCTCCGTGGCCTCGTCTGTGATGGTGGTGAGCGTATGATGGATGCATTTCGGGTTTGGCTGATGGGTCTGATGGCGGTGGCTCTGATCCTCACGGTACTCTCTTCTGTCCTCCCGGAGGGCAGCGTAAAGAAGGTCGCCGGCGTCACCGGGGGTCTGGTGCTGCTTCTGGTCATTTTTCGGGGCATCGGGCGGCTGGACCCGGGCCGGCTGCAGCTGTCCTACGACGACTGTTCCCGGCAGATCAACGAGCGCATCGAAGCCTACCGGGAGAAAGGCCGCCGGGATATGGATCTGCTCATACAGGAGCGGTGCAGTGCATATATATCGGAACAGGCGCAGACGTTCGGCCTTGTGTGCAGTCCCCGGGTAGAAACGGAGCAGACGGAGGAAAATGTTTTCATCCCGGTCTCTGTCACCATGGATATATCCTATCACGCCGGATTGTCTCAAATCATGGCGGAAAACTTAGGAATCGATGCACAGCACCAGAAATGGTTGACATCGGAAGGGTAAAAATGATGGGAAAGGTAAGATGGAGCGAGCTATGGAAAAAGTACAGATTTGTTCTGCTGGTGGTGCTGGTGGGCGTCGTATTGATGCTTCTTCCGGTCTCCTCCGGGACGAAAGAACCGGCGGCGGAAGCACGGGCCTCGAAGGAGAGCTTCGATCTGGAGGCGGAGGAGCGGCGCATGGAGGAGCTCCTGGGCCGGATCGATGGCGTTGGGAAGCTCCGACTGATGCTGACGCTGCAAAGCGGGACCCGGCTGACTCTGGCGGAGGACACCCAAAGGGACCAGGACCGCACGCAGCGGGAGACGGTAACGCTGAACCGGGGCAGCGGCAGCCAGGAGGTCGTGGTCACAAATCGGTATTATCCGGTTTATCAGGGCGCGGTGGTGGTGTGTCAGGGCGCCGACAGCAGCGCCGTTCGTCTGGTCATCACGGAAACGGTGCAGGCGCTGACCGGTCTGCCGTCCGATCGGATCCAGGTGGTAAAGTGGACATCGTAACGGGAGGACATGGTATGAAGAAGAGCTGGAAAAAACGGGCCGTAGTGGGGGCGGTGCTGCTGTTCGTATGTGCGGCGGTGTATATGAACTGGCGCTATGCCGGCTCCCTGGAGGATACCTCCAAGGTGCTGGGCGAATCCACCCTGGTGTCCGGGGAAAAGGCCGGCGAGACGGCCGCCGGACAGCCTGCGGCCAATGAAAACGACTATTTTGCCACGGCCCGGCTCAGCCGCAAGCAGGCCCGGGATAACGCCATCAACATGCTCAAGGATGCGTCCACGGACGAAAACGCGGACCAATCGGTACTCAACGAGGCCTCCGAGACGCTGCAGGTGCTGGCGGGCTATACCGTGGCGGAGTCGCAGATCGAGAACCTGGTCACGGCCAAGGGCTATGCCGACTGCGTGGCCTTCATGGGTGCCGAGAGCATCAGCGTTGTGGTGGACGATCCCGACGGACTGGACGCCACGGACGTGGCTCGCATCATGGACATCGTGGTCCAGGAGACCGGCTATACGCCCGATCAGATCAAGGTCCTGGAATCCGATTAAAGGGCCTGTAAAAAAGGGTTGTATTTTTCCTTGCGGGATGGTATACTTCTAAAAAATAGAATGTATCATTATATTTGCAAGGAGCGCTTAATCTATGGCTGATAATAAAGAGTATATCACCCAGCAGGAGTCTGCCGGGGCTATTCAGATCTCTGAGGATGTAGTGGCGTCCATCGCCACGGCGGCCGCACTGGAGACCGAGGGCGTCAGCGCCATGATGGGTCCCACCGGCGGCGATTTGAAGCCGGCGCGCAAAATGGCCGCCAAGGGCGTTGTCATCGAGTCGGAGGAGGATGGCCTGTCCATCACCCTGTATGTCATGATCCGTTACGGCTTTGCCATGGCCGAGGTGGCCGGCAAGGTGCAGAAGGCGGTCCTGGCCGCCCTGCACGACATGACGGGCTTTAGCATCCGCGCCGTGAACGTGATGATCGGCGGCATTTGCTTCGACTGATACCCCACAAAAGAGAGAAGAGGAAATAACCTGTATGACACGAAACACAGCCAGAGAGATCGCCGTCCATCTCGCCTACGAACTCAGCTTTTCGGATCTGCCCGTGGAGGAGTTTTTGGATCAGCAGCTCTCGCAGGAGGTCTTTGCCGACCTGGCCGGGGAGTATGACCTGTATAACGAGCTGCCCAACGAAAAGCAGCGGCTCTATATCCGCCGTCTGGTCAGCGGCGTCAGTGAGCACGCGGCGGAGTTGGACTCTTACATTGAAAAATACGCCCAGGGCTGGCGCTTTGAGCGCATCAGCCTGGTGGCCTCGGCCATTATGCGGGTGGCAATGTTTGAGATCCTCTATATGCCGGATATCCCCCATGGTGTCGCCATTAACGAGGCGGTGACCATCGCCAAGAAGTATGACGCCCCGGAGGTGGCAAAGTTTGTCAACGGCATCCTTGGCAGCTTCCTGCGGGAGGAGATCAAGGAATAAGGCTGCATTTCAGGCAGGGCAGAAATGCTCTGCCTGTTTTTCGGTGGAGGTGAGGATTTGCAGCAGCGCGTTTTTACGGTCAGCGAGGTCAATCAGTATATGAAGCAGCTGGTGGACCGGCAGCCGGCCCTGAGTGACCTTCTGATCCGGGGGGAGATATCCAATTATAAGGTCTACCCCTCCGGCCACCATTATTTTACCCTGAAGGACGGGCAGAGCGCCCTGCGCTGCGTGCTGTTTGCGGGGTCTGCCAGATACCTGCGCTTTCGTCCGGAAAACGGCATGCAGGTCATTGCCGCCGGCCGCATCAGCGTCTATCCCCGGGACGGCGCCTATCAGCTCTACTGCACCCGCCTGGTGTCCGACGGGGTGGGCGATCTGCACATAGCCTTTGAGCAGCTGAAGCAGAAGCTCCATACCCAGGGCCTGTTTGCACCTGAGCATAAAAAGCCCCTGCCGGCCTATCCCCGGCGCATCGCCGTGGTCACCAGCCCCGCCGGGGCGGCGGTCCACGATATGATCCGCATCCTGCGCCGCCGCTATCCGCTGAGCAAGGTGCTGCTGCTGCCGGTCCGGGTGCAGGGGGAGGGAGCGGCCCGGGAGATCGCCGGCGCCATCGCCTATGCAAGCCGCTGCCAGCTGGCGGATGTGCTCATTGTGGGCCGGGGCGGCGGATCTATTGAGGATCTGTGGCCCTTTAACGAGGAGGTCGTGGCCCGGGCCATTTATGCATCGGATATTCCGGTCATCTCCGCCGTGGGCCATGAGCCGGATGTGACCATTTCCGACTTAGTGGCGGACCGCCGCGCCTCCACGCCGTCCAACGCCGCGGAGATCGCCGTGCCGGACCAGGCGGAGCTGCGGCGCAAGCTGCAGATGCTGGCGGGGCGTATGTATAACAGCCAGCAGCATAAAATAGACGTATATGACCGCCGCCTCCGGGAGCTGCAGCGCAAGCGGGTGCTGACAGATCCCATGGCCTTCCTGCAGGACCGCGGCATGCAGCTGGATCTCATACAGGAGAGATTGGTGTCCGCCATGGAGCGTGTGATCGATCAAAGCACTCGCCGCTTCACCCACGCCGCCGCGTCCTTGGATGCCATGAGCCCGCTGCGGGTGCTGCACCGGGGCTACTGTGTGGCGCAAAAGGCGGACAAGACCCTTCTGCGCAGCAGCACCCAGGTAGAGCGGGGGGAAAATATCCTTCTGCGCCTGGCGGAGGGCAGCCTGGAATGTCAAGTAACGAAAAGGGGAGAGGAACATGAAGAAAGCGACCTTTGAAGAAAATATGACCCGCCTGGAGGAGATCGTGTCCCTGCTGGAGCAGGGGGACGCTTCCCTGAGCGGATCCCTGGCCCTTTTTTCCGAGGGCAGCAAGCTGCTGGCCGCCTGCCGGAAGGAATTGGATACCGCCCAGCAAAAGGTCGTCAAGCTCTCCAAGGGCCCGGACGGCGCACCTGTTGAAGAAGATTTTTTATCCGAGGAGGAAAACCAATGAGCTATCAAGAACGCTATACCGCCTATCAGGAGGCCATTGAGACCTATCTGAATACGATTTTTTCTGCGGATGGCAAGCCCTACGGCAAGCTCCAGGAGTCCATTCGCTATAGCCTCCTGGCCGGTGGCAAGCGGATCCGCCCTGTGCTGACGCTGGAGTTTGCCCGCCTGGGCGGCATCGACTGGCACCTGGCCCTGCCCTATGCCTGCGCCTTGGAATTGGTGCATAATTATTCCCTGATCCACGATGACCTGCCCTGTATGGATGATGATGATCTCCGCCGGGGCAAGCCCACCAATCACAAGGTGTACGGGGAAACGCTGGCCGTCCTGGCGGGAGATGCCATGCAGCCGGAGGCCTTCCGCCTGATCCTCCAGGCCAGGGGCCTTTCCGCTGAAAACCGCATCGAGGCGGCCCTGATCCTGGCAAAAGCCTGCGGCGCCGATGGCATGGTGGCCGGCCAGGTGCTGGATACCCTGTGCCATGTGGGGGACGAGGAGGGCCTCACTACGCTGAACCGTCTCAAGACTGGGGTGATGATCTCCGCCGCGGCAGAGCTGGGCTGTGTGGCCTCCAAAATGCCCATGTTCTGGCGGCAGCAGGCCGTGCAGTATGCCGAGCAGCTGGGTCTCGCTTTCCAGATCCGGGATGATATGCTGGATGTCATGGGGGATGAGAGCGTGTTCGGCAAGCCCATCGGCTCGGACAAGGACGAGGGCAAGATCACCTATGTGAACCTCAAGGGCCTGGATGGCTGCGCCCGGGAGGTGGAGAAATGCACCGCCGCCGCCAAGGAGGCCATCCGGGACATTCCCGACCACGAATTCCTCTGGGAGCTGGCAGACCGCATGGTGGGCCGGAGTAAGTAACGGAAAATCAAAACAACACCTCCTGCACCTGCAGGAGGTGTTGTTTTGATTTTGTTAGTTTTTGCATAAAACTATTGTATATTTGAATGAACTATGCTAAAATATTAAATTACTGAATGACGGTGCAGTATCCTAGTCAGATCTGCCGTCTTGTAAGAGGGGCCTAAAA
>CAVKFX010000086.1:0-3939 GCA_963655625.1 uncultured Eubacteriales bacterium
GGCGGCGACGGCAGTGAAGATGACCCCGGCTGGCTCTGGAAGGGCGAGACGGATACAGTCTCCCTCCGCTCCACGCTGCTGTTCGGTCTAAAGGGCATGGCGGCCTACGCCCACCACGCCATGAACCTGGGCTATGAGGACCCGGAGGTCAGCGGCTGGTTCTACAAGGGCATGTCCGCCCTGCGGAAGGAGCACAGCGTGGAGGAATGGCTGGCCCTTATCATGGAGTTCGGCCAGGTGAACTTCCAGTGCATGGCCCTGCTGGACCGGGCCAACACAGAGACTTTCGGCACGCCGGTCCCCACCCGGGTGAACATGGACGTAAAAAAGGGACCCTTCATCGTGGTGTCCGGCCACGACCTGGAGGACCTGCACCAGCTGCTGGAGCAGACGGCGGGCAAGGGCATCAACGTCTATACCCACTGCGAGATGCTCCCGGCCCACGGCTACCCGGGCCTGCACAAATATCCCCACCTGGCCGGCAACTTCGGCACCGCCTGGCAGAGCCAGCAAAAAGAATTCGAGAACATCCCCGCCCCGGTGCTGTTCACCACCAACTGCCTCATGCCGCCCCGCCCCAGCTACGCGGACCGGGTCTACACCACCTCCGTGGTGGGCTACGAGGGCCTGCGCCACATCTCCGGGGATGAAAATAACCATAAGGATTTCACGCCCCTTATCCGGCAGGCCCTCTCCCTGGGCGGCTATGACCATGACCACAGCATGAGCGGCATCAACGGCGGCCATATGCTCACCACGGGCTTTGCCCACAGCGCCGTCCTCTCCCACGCGCCGGAGCTGATCCGCGCCATTCAATCCGGGGCCATCCGGCACATTTTCCTGGTGGGCGGCTGCGACGGCGCCCACCCCGGCCGCAACTACTACACGGAGTTTGTCAAGCAGACGCCCATGGACACCCTGGTGCTGACCCTGGCCTGCGGCAAGTACCGCTTCAACGACCTGGACCTGGGCCAGGTGGGCGGCCTGCCCCGGATATTGGACATGGGCCAGTGCAACGATGCCTACAGTGCCGTGCGGGTGGCCCTGGCCCTGGCGGATGCCTTCCACTGCACCGTCAACGACCTGCCCTTGACCTTAGTCCTGTCCTGGTATGAGCAGAAGGCCGTGTGTATCCTGCTGACGCTGCTGAGCCTGGGCATCAAGAACATGTACCTGGGCCCCACCCTGCCCGCCTTTCTCTCGGAAACGGTGGTCAAGACCCTGGTGGACGTCTACGGTCTCCAGCCCATCACCGCTCCCCGGCAGGATATGGACGCCATCTTCCGCCGGGGCTGAAACGCACAATACGTGAAAAGGCCGCCGCACCGGGCTCAACTCCGGGGCGGCGGTCTTGTTTCGTGCTAAGGCTTATTGCCCCGCGTTCTGGCGGAAGCCGAACCCGGCTACCTCCGTAGCGGGCAGGGAGAAGGCGATGGCCTTGGCCGGGGTGTCCGGCCCGGCCTTCTCCAGGATGGACCGCATGATCGCCGTCTTCTCCTCCGTTTTGGCCACAATGAGGAACACTTCCTTTTCCTCGGCAATGGTGATGTTGTAGAATTTCTTCACCTGCTCGTCGCCGGTGCCCTTGCCGTGGAGCACGGTGCCGCCCCGGGCGCCCGCCGTCCGGGCAGCGTCCATGACCAGGTCGCTCTGGCCCTGGCTAGCAATGACAATGATCAGCTCATAAGCAAAATTCAAATTCGGGGTATACTTGCCGGAGCCGGTCTCCGCGCCTTTCAAAAATTCCATGGTTTTTCCTCCTCCTACACTTTTCATGGGTACGGCAACGACGATGCCGCGGCCGGGAACACCCAGGTGCAGGCGCTCCCGCTGACCCTCGATGAAGGCCCGGGTCTTCTCCTCTGTGGCCGCCGAAAACATCACGCGCTTTTCATTGGACTCAATGCCCAAAAAGTCCAGCACGCTCTGAATGGCCGTGCCATAGCCCAGGAAGGTGACGTTCAGCGGCAGGGCCAGCTCCTCCGTCAGCTCCTCCAGCCGGGGCAGCGCCTCCGGCGTTACGATGGAAATTACATAATTCATGCCGGTTCCTCCCACAGCTCAATAATATCGCAGTCGCCATAGCTCTCCAGCTCCCGGGTGACCTTCCGGGCCTTGCGCTGATAGTAAAAGCCCACCACCTGAATGGACAGCAGCGGCATCATCGCCACCATGGCCACGATGCCGAAGGCATCCGTAAGCACATTGCCGCCCCGGGCGATGCTCACCCCCATCATGAACTGCAGCATGAAGGTGGCTGTCATGGGGCCGGAGGCCACGCCGCCGGAGTCAAAGGCGATGGCCGTGTAAATATCCGGCACGAAAAACGACAGCCCCAACGCAATGGCGTATCCCGGCACCAGGAACCACAAAATCGAGATCCCCGTCACCACCCGCAGCATAGCCAGAGCCATGGCCAGGGCGATAGCCACGGACAGGCTCACCTTAATGGCCCCGCCGGGGATAGCGCCGGCGCTGACCTCCTCGATCTGCTTTTCCAGCACTGCCACTGCAGGCTCCGCCGAGATGATGAACCAGCCCAGCAGCGCCGCCAGCGGGATCAGCAGCCACTCCGTTTCGCCGGTAGCCAGGGCCGCCCCCAGCTCCGCCCCCAGGCTGGAAAAGCCCACGTTCACTCCCGCCAGAAACAGCACCAAGCCCACATAGGTATACAGGATACCCACGGCGATCTTTCCGAAGCTTCTTGTGTTCATCTTGAATACAAATACCTGGAAGACCAGGAAGATAGCCACAATAGGCAGCATGGCCATGGCCATCTCCTTCATATATACCGGCAGCGCCTGCAAAAAGGCCGTGCCGATGCCGGTGGTGCTGTCAAAGCTCACCTGGGTGATCTCCGCTGCGCCGCCGCCTCCGTCACTGAAAAAGCCCAGCAGCAGCACCGATAAAATGGGTCCTATGGAGCACAGGGCCACCAGACCGAAGCTGTCCGCCTCCGCCCGCTTATCGCTTCGCACGTGGGAGATACCAACGCCCAGGGCCAGGATAAACGGCACGGTCATGGGCCCCGTGGTAACGCCGCCGGAGTCAAAGGCGATGCCGAGGAAATCCCGGTCCGTAAATGCTGCCAGCAAAAATACGGCTATGTAGCACGCCACCAGCACCCACCGCAGGTTGATGCCGTACAGAATACGCAGCATACAAACTACCATGAAAAACCCAACGCCGACGCCCACTGCCGCCAGGAGTACGCTTTTGTCGATGTTGGGCACCGTGGCCGCCAGCACCTGCAGGTCCGGCTCCGCCACGGTCACCGCCACGCCCAGGGCAAAGGCCACCAGCAGGATCACCGGCAGCTTGCCGATTTTTGTCAGAGCTGTACCGATCTTGCTGCCGATAATGGTCATAGACCGCTCGGCTCCCAAGGAAAACAGGCCCAGGCCCACCACGATCATCAGCGCCCCCACCAGGAAGGTCAGCAGCAGCGTGGGCTGCATAGGCACCAAAAACAGGCACAGCACTGCGACGATGGCAATGATAGGCAATACCGAGATCATGGATTCCCGTATTTTCTCTGTTAGCAGCGTGCGGGTCTTTTCAAAATGCGCTTTTCGCTTTGCTTTGGATCTACTCAACAATTTGATTCCTCGCCTTCCTTTAATAGTCTTGTCTTACCGGGAAATTGGACTGGCCCGCCGCCGGTTTTATCCACCAGCTCCGTAATGTCCCACAGCTCACAATCCAGTGCGCAGCAAATGCGCACCAGCATCTGTGTGGACACCGGCTGGTCGTGCTGGAGCTTAAAATAGGTGGATTGACTGATGCCTGCCTTTTCCCGCAGGTCGTGGCCCTTCATATTCCGGTCGATCATCAGCTTAAAGAGCTTTTTGTAGCATATCTCTTTCTGCATAACCGTCCCTCCCCGGTTGTTTTTATTTAATATAACATAAAAATATTCAAAACGCAAATGTTACATTC
>CAVKFX010000087.1:0-6425 GCA_963655625.1 uncultured Eubacteriales bacterium
CCACAGAAGCGTTGCCTCCAGGGCTACGCCTTCCTTGGTGTAGATCCGTCCCTCTTCGTAGTGATAATCTGTTGCCCCGGTTTGCATACCAATAACCGTCAGGGTAAGGGATGTGCCGTCTGCAAAAGTCAGGGAAATAGTCATTTCCCTGTTCTGGTTATTACCCACGCGGATAGATGTAGGTGTCAGCGCCGGGTTCAGCAGTCCGCAGGTTTCGCACTTGTTGTTCACAAAGGTATGCGATTCTGCTTTTTTATTGATCTTTCCGCAGATCTCACACCACTGCATATGCTCTCCCGAAAAGCTGAACCAAACGTAGCTATGCACATGATCGGGCGCACAGCTTCCGCACACCTGGCAACTTCCGTGGGCATAATCATGGAGCTGTCGTTCTCCCAATTTTTGTCCGCAGATACGGCAAACCTCCCAATGGGCAACATCATTGCCATAGTATCTGCCGCCCACGCAGTCGTGGTCAGGGTCAGTATAGCCGCAGAATGTGCATTGGCCGTCCTTGTATGTGTGTGCCTGCAATTCACTCATCTGCTTCCCGCAGAGGCTGCACCACTTGTAGTGATGACCAGTTTGATCCCAGCTATATCGAACGTCCTCAACACATGTGTGCTCAGGATCGACCGCGCGGCAGATCGTGCAGCGGCCATCCACATATTGGCAGGTATGCTCGGGATCAACCTTTCCGCAGACCGAGCAGCTACCATCCTTATAGGTATGCGCCTGTGCATTCCCCATCTGCGCAATACAGATACGGCAATATCTCCAATGGGTGGTTTCACCGATCCAATACCCATCGTATTCAACGCATTCGTGATTGGGATCGACCACATAGCAGATCGTGCAGCGGCCGTCCTCAAATTGACAGGTGTGGTTGGGGTCGATTTTGTCACAGATCCAGCAGCGGCTGTTCACATATGCATGCGGCTGCACCTGCCCCATCTGCTTCCCGCAGAGACGGCAGCGCTCCCAATGCCCGGTATCGTCGCTTTCATACCAATCGCTTGCAACACATTTGTGGCTCGGGTCAACTTCACCGCAAATCGTGCAGCGGCCATTTTTATAAGTGTGCGGCTGCGCCTCACCCATCTGGTTGTAGCAGATACGGCAAATCGGCCAATGATTCGCTTCGTCGGTTCCATATCCATCACCCGCAACACATGTGTGATTCGGATCGACCCCGTTGCAGATTGTGCAGCGGCCATCTACATATTGGCAGGTATGATTGGGATCCGCCTTGCGGCAGACCGTGCAGTAGCCATTCTCATAGGTGTGCGGCTGCACTGCCATCTGTCCACCGCAGATACGGCACCAATGCCAATGGTTGGCGTCGTCGGTTTCATACCAGTCGTACGCAACGCATGTGTGGCTCGGATCACCTCTGTGGCAAACCGTGCAGCGGCCGTCTTTATAGGTGTGCGGCTGCGCCTCACCCATCTGGTTGTAGCAGATACGGCAAATCGGCCAATGATTGGTTTCGTCATTGCCATACCCATCGGTCTCAATAACACATGTGTGGTTGGGATCTACATAACCGCATACCGTGCAGCGGCTGTCCTCATAAATGTGAGGCTGCACTTCGCCCATCTGCTTGTAGCAGAGGCGGCAGCGCGCCCAATGGCTGGTCTCCCCCTGAATATACCATTCCTCGGCAACACATGTGTGGTTGGGATCCACTCTATTACAAACTGTGCAATGGTCATCTTTATATGTGTGGGGTTGTCCTTCTCCCAGCTGTTTATAGCAAATGCTGCACATCGGCCAATGATTGGTCTCATCATTGCCATACCAACCAGCCAGAACGCATTTGTGGCTCGGATCGGGATTACCGCAAACTGTGCAGCTGCCGTCCTCATATGTGTGCGGCTGCGCTGCCATCGGTTCACCACAGATACGGCACCACTGCCAATGATTGGTTTCGTCAATGCCATACGCGCCATCATCAGCTACAACACATTCGTGGTCCGCGTCAGCCGAATCGGAAAGCGGCTGCACTTCCGCGAAGGCTGTGGTGCCCAGCGAAATCGTCATAATGATCGCCAAAAGCAAGCTCAAAACTCTCTTTTTCATGATCTTTTTCCTTTCATATCGTTTATAGGGCAGTATTTTAATACAATTATATCATACAGCTTACTTTTTGTCATGTCAAGACAAACAGCCCCCGTTTCTGTATATATACACCAAAAAATTTCGCTTTTACTGACCCTGTAAAAACGCGCTGATACGCCAAAAGCGCACGGCCGAAGCCGTGCGCTTTTGAGCGTCAATGGGTCTTATATTCCGCCAAATCAATACTTCACCTTGGCCAGGCAGATGCGGATCCACTCGTGGTCGTAAAAGGTGAGGGTCGCCTCCGGCAGGCCGCCGAAAGTCTCGGCCTTATCAAGGATGTCCGCGCCGGGATAGGCCACCGGGTCGGCAGCCATTTCCTCGTCCATCTCCTCCAGGGCGGTGGCGGAGGGGCAGGAATAGCCCGTTTCCTCGCAGTTGCGCAGGACAATGTCGTCCCGGCACATGAAGTTGATGAAGGCCAAAGCGTCCTCATAGTTTTTCGAGCAGGTGGGGATGCACATGGCGTCCACGAACAGGTTGCCGCCCTCCTCCGGCTGCACAAAGGCCAGGTCCGGATTCTCCTCCACCATGGTCAGATAGTCACCGGCGTAGTAGGTGCCCATGGCGGCCTCGTTGTTGATCATCTTGTCGAAGATCTGGTCCATGACGTAGGCCTGGACGATGCCGTCCTCCTTCTGCTTGATGAGCAGGTCCGTGGCGGCGGCGATCTCGTCTTTATCGGTGGTGTTGAAGGAGTAGCCCAGGGCCTTCAGCGCCAGGCCGATGCAGTCCCGGGGATTGTCGAAGATCAGCACCTGGCCCTTGAGATCCGTGGTGAACAGGTCCATCCAGCTGGTAGGGGCCTCGTCCACCATGGTGGTGTTGTAGATGATGCCGGTGGTACCCCACATATAGGGCAGGCTGTACTTCTGCTCCGTGTCGTAGGCGGGATGCAGATAGCGCTCATCAATGTTCTCCGCGTTGGGAATTTTGCTGTAGTCCAGCTCCATCAGCAGACCCTCCTCCCCCATCCGGGCCACCATGTAGTCCGAGGGGATGATGACATCGTAGCTGTTGCCGCCGCCCTTTATAGCGGAGTAGAGCATTTCGTTGGAGGCGAAGGTCTTGTAATTGACGTGGATGCCCGTCTCCGCCTCAAAATCGTCAAAGATAGACTCGTCGATATACTCGCCCCAGTTGTATACATTGATGCTGCGCTCCGTCTGTCCCTTTTGGCAGCCTGCCAGAGGCAGAGCCAGGAGCAGGGCCAGGAGCAAAATGGCGAATTTCTTCATCACTGGGCCCCTCCCTTCACGCCGTCCTTTTGGAGGGCCTTGTTCCGCTTTTCCGCCTGCTTGGTCTGGTGCATCTCCCGGAAGTTCACAATGAGCAGCAGGGCCAGCACCGTGACGAACAGGATGGTAGACAGGGCGTTGACCTCGGGGCTGATGCGCTTGCGGGTCATGGCGTAGATCTGCATGGCCAGGGTGGCCACCTCGGACCCGGCGGTAAAGTAGGAAATGACGAAGTCGTCGATGGAGAGGGTAAAGGCGATGAGCAGACCGTTGAGGATACCGGGCCGCAGCTCGGGCATGAGCACCTTCCAAAAGGCCTGCCAGGGGGTCGCGCCCAGGTCCATGGCCGCCTCCCCCAGGTTGGGGTTCAGCTGCCGCAGCTTAGGCAGCACCGCCAGGACCACATACGGAATATTAAAGGTGATGTGGGCCACCAGCAGCGTGCCGAAGCCCAGGGAGAAGCCCAGCATATTCCCCGTGAATACGAACAGCAGCATCAGGCTCACGCCGGTAATGATGTCGGCATTGGTCATGGGGATGTTGTTGATGGTCATAAGCAGGTGCCGGGGCCGCCGCTTCATGGCGTGGAAGCCGATGGCCGCTGCCGTGCCCAGGACCGTGGCAATCAGCGCCGCCAGTACGGACACCGTGAGGGTGGTGCTGAAGGCGGAGAGGATCTCCTCATCCTGGAACAGCTCCTGATACCAGTGCAGGGAGAAGCCGGACCAGACCGTGCGGCTCTTGGAGTCGTTGAAGGAGAAGATGATCAGCACGGCGATGGGCAGGTACAAAAACAGGAACACCAGTACATTGAGTACCTTGGCGATAACAGGATTCCGATTCTGCATCACATCATCACCGCCCCTTCTTCTCCATCGCCGAAGCGGTTCATAATGAGCATGGCAATAATCACCAGCAGCAGCATCATAAGAGAGATGGCGCTGCCCAGGTGGGGATTATACGCCGAGCCCAAAAATTGCATTTCGATCAGGTCGCCCAGCAGGAAGCTCATGCCGCCGCCCAGGAGCTTGGAAATAGCAAAGGTGGAGATGGACGGGATGAACACCATCATGATCCCGCTGATGACCCCGGGAACGGACAGCGGGAAGATCACCCGCCGGAACACCTGCAGCTTGCCGGCGCCCAGGTCCTGGGCCGCCTCGATATACCGCCGGTCCAGCTTCTCGATGACAGAGAAGATGGGCAGGATCATAAAGGGCAGGAAGTTATACACCATGCCCAAAATCACCGCCGCATCGGTATTGATGATGTGCAGAGGCGGGATGCCCACCAGGGCCAGGATCTGATTGAGAAAGCCGTGATTTTCCAAAATGGACATCCAGGCATAGGTACGCAGAAGGAAGTTCATCCACATGGGCAGCATGATGAAAAGCATGGCCACCTTCCGCGTGGCAGGGCCCGTCTGGGCCAGGAAATAGGCAAAGGGATAGGCTATGAGCAGGCAGATGCCTGTGGCCACCGCCGCCAGATACAGGGAGTTGCCGCACACCTGGAGAAACACATCCAGGTTGGTGAAGTTCTCCAGGGTGAACTTGCCATCATAGTTGGTAAAGGCGTACACCACAATGAGCAGCAGCGGCACCACCACAAATACAGCCATCCACACCACATAGGGAATGGCGGGGGTCTTAGTCTTCATCGTCAGCGTCCTCCTCATCCTCCTCGGCAAAGTCGGGATCGTTGATCTCGTCATACTCCGCCGAATAAGAACTGTAGTCGCCGAACTGGCCCGAGTACTCGCTCTTCTTCATAATATGGATGTCGTCAGGATTGAGGATAATACCGATGACCTCGCCTACCTCGTGGTAGTCGGTGGTCTGGATGAGCCACTTGTAGCCCTTGAAGTCCACGATGGTATCATAGTGGACACCCTTGAAGGTGACGGAGGTCACTGTGCCCACCAAGCGGCCCTTGTCGGCCGGGACGATCTCAATATCCTCGGGCCGGATGACCACGTCCACCGGCTCCATGGGGGCAAAGCCCTTGTCCAGGCACTTAAACTTGCGGTTGAAGAACTCCACCACATAGTCCTCATGCATGACGCCGTCGAGGATGTTGCTCTCGCCGATGAAGTCCGCCACGAAGGCGTTTTTCGGCTCGTTGTAAATATCCTCCGGGGTGCCGATCTGCTGGATGCGGCCCTTGTCCATCACTACCACGGTGTCGGACATGGTCAGGGCCTCCTCCTGATCGTGGGTAACATATATAAAGGTAATGCCCATCTGCTGCTGGATACGCTTCAGCTCGTTCTGCATATCCTTGCGCAGACGCAGATCCAGTGCGCCCAGGGGCTCGTCCAATAGCAGGACCTTGGGCCGGTTCACCAGGGCTCTGGCGATGGCCACCCGCTGCTGCTGGCCGCCGGATAGCTGGTCCACGCGCCGCTTTTCAAAGCCCTTCAGGCTCACAACGCCCAGCATCTCCGTAACCCGCTCACGGATCTCCGCCTCCGGCACCTTGGCAATGCGCAGGCCGAAGGCAATGTTTTCAAACACATCCAGGTGCGGGAACAGCGCATACTTCTGGAACACCGTGTTGATCTGCCGCTTGTGGGGCGGGACATCATTGATCCTGACGCCGTCAAAGATCACGTCGCCGCCGGTGGGGGTGGTGAACCCGCCGATAATACGCAGCGTGGTGGTCTTGCCGCAGCCGCTGGGGCCTAAAAGCGTCAGAAACTCCGAATCATTAAAATACAAATTGATGTTATCGAGAACCTGCTCGTCGTCAAACGCCATGCAGATATTCCGCAGGCGAATCAACTCTTTGGACATTTATCCTCCTCCGTTCATGAAAAAAGATGCGCCGCATCCCTTTGAAAAACGGCTTCTGTTCCATTTCCCCCGTAAATCGCCAGGAATTGACAGATACAATATAGCAGAATACCCCCAAAAGTCAATAAGTTTTTTCCCTAAATTTATAATGTGTTTTTTCCGCCGAAAACACACCCGCAAAAAGCCGCCGATTCCGCAAAAAAGAGACTGCCCCGAAGGGCAGTCTCTTAGCTTGTCCGTAATTTCATCTCTGTCATTCCGAGGAGCGAAG
>CAVKFX010000087.1:6435-8203 GCA_963655625.1 uncultured Eubacteriales bacterium
CCGCAAGCCCTTGCTTTGAAAGCGGATCGGTATGCCAGCCTGGGGACTCGCCCGCAGCGGCATGCTTCCACGGGCAGTCTCTTTAGCCTTCAGCCGAAATATTTCTCCCGGAACGGTACCCCGTCCACCTGGAAGGTGCGGCCCCGGAGATAGTTTAAGATACCTGCATCCGTGGGCAGGTCGAAGGTAAGCTTGTAGGAGTAAAGGGCCTGACGGGTCTCCCCATAGCCGCGGTTTTTCTCTCCGTTTCCGTACTTGCCGTCCCCCAGAAGCGGGCAGCCCAGGTCGGCCATGGTGGCGCGGATCTGATGGGTGCGGCCCGTGAGCAGCTCCACCTCCACCAGGGCCAGCTCTCCCCGGCGCTGGAGGGTCTTATATCGGGTCACAGCGGTCTTGGCCCCGGGCACAGGCTTATGAAACACAAATACCTGCTTTTTCTTCTCGTCCTTGCGCAGGAAGTTCTCCACCTCCCCCGCCGGCGGCCGGGGCGCGCCCAGTGTGATGCAGAGATAGCGCTTGGTCAGCTCGTGGTCACGGATCTTGTCGTTGATGATGCGCAGCGTCTCGGCATTTTTGGCGGCGATGACGATTCCGCCGGTATTGCGGTCGATGCGGTTGCACAGAGCCGGGGTGAAGGCGTTCTCCCACCGGGGATTCCACTCCCGCTTCTGATAGAGATAAGCCTGGATGTGATTGATGAGGGTGTTCACCTTCTCCGTCTCGTCGGCGTGGACCACCAGGCCCGGGCGCTTGTTCAGCAGCATCAGGTTCTCATCCTCATACATGATGTCCAGGCTGGGCTTAAAGAGGGTGAGGAACATGTTTTCCTCCCTCGGCTGGTCGAAAAACTCATCGTTTATATATAGCTGCAGCACGTCCCCCTGACTCAGCCGCTGGTCCCGGGCGGCCCGCTGGCCGTTCACTTTAATGCGCTTGATGCGGATGTACTTTTGCAGCAGGGCCGGGGGCAGCAGGGGCAGGGACTTGCTCACGAACCGGTCGAGCCGCTGCCCGGCGTCGTTTTTTCCCACGATAAGCTCTCGCATCCGCTTCCCTCCTTAGGTCATATAGTGCTATTGTAGCGGTTTTTTGAAAAAAGTCAATTTTTTAGCAGAAAATGTTTGACAAGCCGGCGTTCTTCCTCTATAATACAATTCGTGTCATTGTGAGGTGTGCCATGCGTTTGAATGTAAACAGAGTACTGCATACCCCGGATGCCGGCGAGGATTTCCATTTTGAGATGGACCTTTCGGACCTGGAATTCGGCGGTGATAAGCCTGCTACCCATCCGGTTGTTGTGGACGGCCGGGTGAAAAACAAGGCCGGTGTGCTGCTGCTGGAGCTTCAGACATCCACAACGCTTCGCTGCCGGTGCAGCCGGTGCCTGGAGAGCTTTGACCTGCCGAAAACCACAGACTATTCCTGTGTTTTGGCGGAGGAAAAGCAATTCGAGGACAGCGACGACATCGTTCTCCTGGACCACGACGAGGTGGACCTGGACGACCTTGCCCGAACGGCGTTTATCCTTGACATGGACACAGTCTTTTTATGTTCCCCCCAATGCAAGGGCCTGTGCCCCGGCTGCGGTGTGAATCTGAACAGGGAAGCCTGCCGCTGCAAAAAGCAGGTAGACCCCCGTTTGGCCGCCCTGGCAAAGCTCCTGCCCCAGGAGGAAGCATAAACACTATCAATAAATTCACTGCTCAGGCAGTATAAGACCAAGGAGGTGTCAACATGGCAGTACCTAAGGGAAAAGTATCCAAGCAAA
>CAVKFX010000088.1:0-7655 GCA_963655625.1 uncultured Eubacteriales bacterium
ACACTGGCAGCCTGAGAGGTATTTTTCCCCACGCGCATGTCGCGGTGAAAAATGAATTGAATTTTTCGCGTCTGCGGACGCGAACTCTGCGAGGCTTTTTCAATGATATAAAAAACGCTGCGTAGGGGCGACCCTTGCTGTCGCCCGATGTAACGCACCATCATGACATCCGTAGGGCGGGCTGCCCTCAGCCCGCCGCCTGAGAACCACCGCGCCTGCGGCGGCGTGAGGGGAGCGAATTGAGCGCCGCCAGTGGCGGAAAAAGAGAAATGAGCGAGTGGCAGCGGTCAAAATTTCAAGCGCCCGCCGTAAGGCAGCGCAGAAATTTTGGGCACCGCAACAGGACTACGCCGCCTTACGCACGACTTGAAAATCGGTGCCACCGGGCCGATGTAGGCATCGGCCCCTACACACTGTTTAGCGATAGAAGTCCGTAGGGGGCGGCGTCCCCGACGCCCCGCTTTGCCGCACTTTTTGTCACGCATTCGCCCTGCGCAATCCCATAAAATCCGATGAACCAATCCTTTCACAAAGGAGAAACGATATGAGTAAAAAACCCCAATACGATCCGGAGGAGATCCGGTATCCCCAGCAGCACATTGTGGAGTCGCCCCTGGTGCCGGAGATGGAGAAGTCGTACATCGAGTACGCCATGTCCGTTATCGTGGGCCGGGCGCTGCCCGATGTGCGGGACGGCCTGAAGCCCGTCCACCGGCGTATTCTCTACGCCATGTACGAGGACAACCTTACTTCCGACCGGCCCTTTAAGAAGTCCGCCACCTGCGTGGGCGATGTGCTGGGCCGGTATCATCCCCACGGCGACGCGTCGGTGTACGACGCCCTGGTGCGTCTGGCCCAGGACTTTTCCATGCGCTACATGCTGGTGGACGGCCACGGTAACTTCGGCTCCGTGGACGGCGACCCCGCCGCCGCCTACCGCTATACCGAGGCAAGACTCTCCAAAATCTCCAACGAGATGCTCCGGGACATCGAAAAGGACACCGTGGACTGGGACCCCAACTTCGACGAGAGCCGGAGGGAGCCCCGGGTGCTTCCGGCCCGGTTCCCCAACCTGCTGGTGAACGGCTCCTCCGGCATTGCCGTGGGTATGGCCACCAATATTCCGCCCCACAACCTGCGGGAGGTCATCGGTGCGTGCATCTGCGTGCTGGATGACCCGGACGCCACCCTGGCAGACCTGATGGAGCATATCAAGGGCCCCGATTTCCCCACAAAGGGTATCATCATGGGCCGCAGCGGTATCCGGGCCGCTTACGCCACCGGCCGGGGCCGGCTTGTGGTACGGGCAAGGCACGAGTTTGAGGAGTTCGGCAAGGACCGCACCCGCATCGTCATCACGGAGCTTCCCTACCAGGTGAACAAGCGCATGCTCATTAAGAACATCGCCGAGCAGGTGGAGGACAAGCGCCTGGACGGGATTTCCGACATCCGGGACGAGTCCGACCGCAACGGCATGCGCATCGTCATTGAGCTGAAGCGGGACGCCAATCCCCAGGTGGTCTTAAACCGCCTGTTTGCCCAATCTCAGCTGCAGACCACCTTCGCCATCAATATGCTGGCACTGGTGGACAACCAGCGGCAGCCGAAGATCCTGTCCCTGCGGCACATCATCGACGAGTACCTGAGCTTCCAGGAAGAGATCATTATTCGCCGCACGAAATTCGACCTCAACAAGGCCCTGGAGCGGGCCCATCTGCTGGAGGGCCTGCTCATCGCCCAGGACAATATTGACGAGGTTATCAAGATCATCCGGGAGAGCTATGACGATGCCCGGGAAAATCTGATGGCCCGCTTCGGGCTGGACCAGGTCCAGGCCCAGGCCATTTTGGATATGCGCCTCAAGGCCCTCCAGGGTCTCGACCGGGAGAAGCTGCAGAAGGAGTATGACGACCTGGAGGAGAAGATCGCCTACTTCCGCCGGGTGCTGTCCGACGACGCCCTGGTGCGGCAGATCCTCAAGGAGGAGCTGTCCGCCCTGGCCGAGAAGTTCGGCGACGAGCGCAAGACCGAGATCCAGGATGTGGAGGACGAAATAGACATCGAGGACCTCATCGAGGAGGAGCAGTGCGTCTTTACCCTCACCAAGGCCGGGTATATCAAGCGCACCCCCGTCAGCGAGTATGCCGCCCAGAGCAAGGGCGGCATGGGCAAGAAGGGCATGTCCACCCGGGAGGAGGACGAGGTGGTGTCGGTGTTCACCGCATCCACCCATGACTATATCCTCTTTTTCACCGACACCGGCAAGGTCTACCGGAAGAAGGGCTATCAGATCCCCGAGAGCGGCAAGACCGCCAAGGGCATCAATATGGTCAATGTCATCCAGGTGGAGACCGGGGAGAAGGTCCAGGCCATGCTCCACTTCCGGGAGATGGAGGATAAGCCCCTGTACCTCTTTATGACCACCCGCAGCGGCACCGTGAAGCGGCTGCCTGTGGACCAGCTGAAGAACATCCGTCAGAGCGGTATCCGCGCCCTGACCTTGGACGAGGGCGACCAGCTCATCAGCGTTCAGGAGACGGACGGGGAGCAGTTTATCCTCATCGCCACCCACGACGGCCAGGCGGTGCGCTTCCACGAGAGCGATGTGCGGCCCATGGGCCGCACGGCTGTGGGCGTGCGCGGCATCCGGCTAAGGGAGGGCGACTATGTGGTGGGCGCCGCCCGGGCAGAGGAGGGCAAAACCGTCCTCACCATCACAGAAAAGGGCTACGGCAAGCGCACCCCCGTGGAGGACTACCGCATCACCAGCCGCGGCGGCCTGGGCATCCGCAACTACATGGTCACCGATAAGACCGGCCCCATTGTGGGCATCAAGGTGGTGGACGGCACCGAGGACCTGCTGCTGGTCACCGAGAGCGGCATCCTCATCCGCACCCCTGTGCAGAACATCCGGGTGGCGGGCCGCGCCACCCAGGGGGTCATCGTCATGCGCTTTAAGACCGAGGGCGACCGGGTCATCTCCATGGCTTTGGCCGACCCCGAGGAGCAGACGGAGACGGCGGAGGAATAATGGATATTTCCCTGCATATCATCGCCCATATCCGCACGGACCTGCCGGAGAAATTCGGCGTGCCCCGGCAGAGCGGCCTGGTGCCCCAGCTCCGGGGGACCATCGTGCTGGAGCCGGCGTACCGCAATCCGGACGCCCTGCGGGGGCTGGAGGGCTTTTCCCACCTGTGGCTGATCTTTCAGTTTCATCAGGCGGTGCGGGAGGGCTGGTCGCCTACGGTGCGCCCGCCCCGGCTGGGGGGCAACCGGCGTATGGGGGTGTTTGCCACCCGGTCGCCCTTCCGGCCCAACAACCTGGGCCTGTCCTGCGTGAAGCTGGAGGGGGTGCGGCTGGACGAAAAGCTGGGCCCGGTCATCGACGTCAGCGGCGCCGACCTGGTGGACGGGACGCCGATCCTGGACATCAAGCCCTACCTGCCCTATGCCGATTGCCGCCCGGAGGCCGCCGGCGGGTTTACTGACCCATTGGACGGACAGACCCTGCCGGTGAGCTGCGACCCGGCGCTGCTGTCGGGCCTGAACGAGGAGCAAAAGGCGGGACTTATGGGCGTGCTGGCCTGCGACCCCCGGCCCCGGTATCAGGAGGACCCGGAAAGGGTCTACGGCCTGGCCTTCGCCGGGAAAAACGTGAGGTTTACCGTAAAAGACGGAGTATTGACGGTCGTGGCGGTGGAGGGATAATGACGTGCGGGGCGATGTGGGCATCGCCCCCTACACACATTTATCATGAGACCGTCCGTAGGGGACGATGCCTACATCGTCCCGCCCCACCGGCTATCATGCTATCCGTAGGGCGGGATGCCCACATCCCGCCGCATGGGTTTGCACCGCGGTTCATACAGCGTGTCATTGCGAAGCAGTGACCGACGTCACTGCTGTGGCAATCCGTATTCCCTCTGCGCTGTGCCTCCGGCGGCTCCCTTTCTTTCTGCGGCGAAAGAAAGGGAGAAAAGAACGCCGCCAAAGCCTCCCCTGCCCATTCCCCAAATTAAAGGTAAAATCCGTAGGGCGGGACCCATGTGTCCCGCCGCACACAGCACCATCGGCAGGGCACACGGGCCCCGCCCTACAAGGTATTGTGTTGCTGGGGTCGGGAGGGGCAGAGCCCCTCCCCTACGCACAACCTAAAAATCAGTGCAACCGGGCCGATGTAGGCATCGGCCCCTACGCACAGGTTTTCGATAGAACTTCGTAGGGGACGATGCCCACATCGTCCCGCCGTACCGCACACCTGCATTTATTAGGAGCTATTATGAGAACAGTAACCATTTACACCGACGGCGCTTGCTCCGGCAATCCCGGCCCCGGGGGCTGGGGGGCCATTCTGGAGTGGAACGGCGTGGAAAAGGAGATTTCCGGCGGCGCGCCGGAGACCACCAACAACCGCATGGAGCTTACCGGCGTCATCCGGGCCCTGGCCCTGCTGAAGGAGCCCTGCGTGGTGGAGCTTTACAGCGACAGCAAGTACGTCATCGACGCCCTGTCCAAGGGCTGGGTCTATGGCTGGCAGAAAAGGGGCTGGATCAAGAGCGATAAAAAGCCCGCTCTAAACGTGGACCTCTGGGAGCAGCTGCTCCCCCTTATCGCCCGGCATGAGGTCCGCTATCACTGGGTCAAAGGCCACGCCTCCAACGCCAAAAACAACCGCTGCGATGAGCTGGCCGTGGCCGAGAGTCGGAAATTTTGACTACTGTTCACAAATTGTTCACCGGGAATTTATTGTTTTGCCATATTTACAAAGTACTATATGAGCATACAAAGAACCTTTCCTAAAGTGATTTTCTCTCTCTCCTAACACACAACAGAAAGACCTCCCGCCTTGGGGCGGGAGGTCTTTCTGTATCTGGCAAAAATCTTCGTTTTTTGCCAAAAGGCTTGCAGCCTGCTGCGCGCATAATTTTTGCGCGGAGCGCAAAAATTCCACACTGGCAGCCTGAGAGGTATTTTTCCCCACGCACATGTCGCGGTGAAAAATGATTTCAAATTTTTGCGTCTGCGGACGCAAACTCTGCGAGGCTTTTTTGCGCTGCGTTTACAGAATATTACAGGGCATCTTGCATTTTTTCGCTGTTTGCCGTACAATAGCCCCAAGAAAATCATAGGGAGGTATATTTTATGGATTTTAACCCCCAAATGCAGCTGGCTGGCCTGCTGGAATGGATGAACGAAATGATGCAGACCTGCCACGGCAAGACCGCGGTCATTGGCATCTCCGGCGGCAAGGACAGCTCCACCGTGGCGGCCCTGGCGGTGGCGGCCTACGGGCGGGAGAATGTCTACGGCGTGCTCATGCCCAACGGCGTGCAGCCGGACATTGACTTTTCTCAGGCCCTGGTGGAGCATCTGCAGATCCCCCACTGCACCATCAACATCCACAATGCGGTGCAGGGCGTCCTGACCGAGATGGAGAAGGCGGGGTTTACTCCCAGCCGTCAGACTACGGTGAATCTGCCCTCCCGCATCCGTATGTCCACCCTCTACGCCGTGGCCCAGAGCCTGCCCGGCGGCACGGTGATCAACACATCCAACCTCTCCGAGGATTGGGTGGGCTACTGCACCATTTACGGTGACAGCGCCGGGGCCTTCTCCCCCCTGGGCATGTATACCACCGAGGAGGTCATAGCCCTGGGCCGGGCCCTGGGCCTGCCGGAGCATTTCCTGCAAAAGCCGCCCTCTGACGGGCTCACCGGCCTCACGGATGAGGACAACCTGGGCTTTACCTACCACGCCGTCAACGAATATGTCCGCCGCGGCGTGTGCGACCCGGAGATAAAGAAGCAGATCGACCAAAAGCACAAGGCCAGCCGCTTCAAGTTCACCACCATCCCTGTCTACCACAACGGCCTGCCCATGGCCCTGGAGGAGGAGACGGACTACTATAAGTAAGCCCCGGGAAAAACCCTGCCGCGCTTGACCGGACGGGTATTTCTGCTATCATGCGCATAGAAAGGGTGCTGCGGCAAGCGGTTGACCCTGGAGTTAAGATTTATTCATGATGAAGAAACCGTCACTTGACAGAGTGGCGGTTTCCTTTTGTTATGCCAGCGTCACATCTATGACCGAGATCATCCCGAAATCCAAAATATTACCCGTTTTATATGCGATGGGCTTATGAAACAGGGGGCCGTCCATGACCAGGGTATGGTATTCGCCGTTCTCACCGCAGATGTCGATGCCGCAGCGCTGCATTTCGCCAAGGACCGCTGTGTCCAAAATTTTTCCCAGCAGATCCTTCGGCAGCAGCGTGTTGTTGATGGACTTAATGAGGCACTTATACCCCGCATCGATGATCTCGTGGACATTCTCCAGGCGGCCCCTTTGCCACAGGGGAAACACGCTCCGGAGCCCGACATTTTTGCAGCGCTCCTCGCACCAGGTCCGGTTCCCTTCAATATCTATATCGCCGAAGCAGGCGGCCTCCGCGCCCAGGCCCTTGGCCTCCAGCAGGCGCTGCTCCATGGACAGATGGTAGCTTTCTCCCGCCGTGGGCGTGATCAGAATGGGAATACCCAAGGCGTCCGAGTACGCCCAGAGCATTTTATAGTCCGCCCCATGAAAATAGGAGCGGTCAAGCTCCCGGTTGGCCATTGTGAGCAGGGCCACCGGCTCGTGCCCTTGCCGGATCATGCGGTGCAGAGCAAATGTGCTGTCCTTGCCGCAGCTGTATGACATGACAAATTTCATTTTTCCGGTATGCTCCTTTTTTCACTGGCCGTAATGGGTCCCCACCCAGCGGCGGGTGTGCTCTATGAAGCGGCGGGTGGACAGGGACAGGGTGGTCTTGTCCTTGACGCCAATGCCGATATTTCGGTAAAACGGCTGGGGCAGGGGACAGGCCACCAGGGGATACGGGCAGTGCTCCAGCTCCAGCTCCGGCATGATGCTGATGCCCAGACCGTTGGACACCATGGCCAGGATGGACAGGTCATCCCGCAGGATATACTGGATGTTGGGCCGCACCTGCAGGCGGTCCAGCACGGCCTGCACCTCATAGTCATCCCCCTCCTGCAGGTAGATAAACGGCTCTGTGGACAGAGCCTCCAGGGGGAAGGGGTCCCGCCCGGCCAGGGGATGGCCATAGGAAACAATGACCTGCCACTGGTCCCGGTGCAGCAGCCAGGTGTCCAGGGCTTGGGTTGTGGGCAGGCTGACGAAGCAGCAATCCGCCTGGCCGCTAAGCACCGCTTCCTCCAGCTCCGCGTTTTCCACAAAGGGCAGCAGCTCAAACTCAATGTGCGGGTGCTCTGTCCGGAAGGATTTCAGCAGATACGGCAGCCACTGGACGGACACGCTGTTGAAGGTGGCCACCCGCACCAGGCCGGTCTCCATACCCCGGAGGTCGGCGGCCTTCTGCTCCAAATGCAGAGCGTCATCGCACAGAGTTTGTATATAGGGCAGCAGCGCCCGGCCATCCGCTGTGAGGGTCACGCCGCCACGGTTGCGCACAAACAGCGGCACCCCCAGCTCCGACTCCAGGGTCGCGATGGTGTGGCTGACGCCGGATTGTGTGAAATGCAGCTCCTCCGCCGCCCGAGTGAAGCCGCCGCAGGCGGCTACCCGCAGAAACACCTGATATTTTCCCATGTTCATGTGCCTTGCCCTCCTTTGCAACCCCAGTGTAACAC
>CAVKFX010000089.1:0-2757 GCA_963655625.1 uncultured Eubacteriales bacterium
GGCGGTGACCTTGGCAATGAAGTCCTTGACGACCTTGTAGCTGACGTCCGCCTCCAGCAGGGCCAGGCGCACCTCCCGCAGGCCGGCCTTGACGTCACTCTCCGTGAGCCGGCCCTTGCCCCGCAGGCGCTTAAAGGTTTCATTCAGTTTTTCACTCAGTCCCTCAAAGGCCATAGCTTTACTCCTTCAGTGCGGCGGCGCAGGTGCGGATCTCCCCCGCCAGACGCTCCAGCTCCGGGTTTTCATACTGGCGGTAGTTGAGCTTCCGGATCTCCTCCGCCGCGGATTCAATGGCGTCGATCTTCTCCCGCAGGCGCATGAAGCGCTTGAGCAGGCCGGTTTTATCCTCCAGCTCCTCCATGGCGGTCTCCGCCCGGACGATGGCGTCCCGGACGCCCTGGCGGCTGATGTCGTAGTTCTCCGCGATCTCCGCCAGGCTCAGATCTTCGTTATAGTACAGGTCAAAGAATTCTCTCTGCCGCTGGGTCAGGATCTCGCCGTAAAAATCAAGCAGCATGGTCATGCGGTAGGTCTGGTTTTTCACGGGTCGCCCTCCTTCTGTAAAGTAATTCAGCTTTACAACATCGCTAATGATACCCTATTTCCCCGAAAAAGTCAAGGGAAATTTGGGGGGATGAACGGGTTTTTTTGAGGGGCAAGGGGTAGCCGCAAAAATCCGGCGGGCAGCGAAACGGCAGAGATGCGATGGCGCGTCCCTGCCGTTTTTTGAAGAATAATATTATTCCGCTTCCTGTTCGGCGGCAAATTCGTCCTTGGCCTGCTGAAGGATCTTTTTATCGTGCTTGGTCTTTACGGCGCTCTCATCGAACCGGGCCCAAAGGTCCGGCCGCCGTGCCATGGTGCGCTTGTAGCTCTCTTTTCTGCGCCAGTCGTCCACGCCGCCGTGGTTGCCGCTGAGGAGGATGGCGGGCACCTTGCGCCCGTGCCACTCCTCCGGCCGGGAATACTGGGGATACTCCAGGAGCCCGTTCCAGTGGCTCTCGTCGGTGTAGCAGCTCTCCTCGGGCAGCACGCCCTCCTCCATGCGGAACAGGCAGTCCGCCACGGCCATGGCCGGGATCTCCCCGCCGGTGAGGACAAAGTCGCCCATGCTCAGCTCCTCATCCACACACTCGTCGATAAACCGCTGGTCCACCCCCTCATAGTGGCCGCAGACCAGGATGATGTTCTCGTGGGCGGCCTTCAGCTCCTTGGCCACCTCCTGGGTAAAGGTCCGGCCGCAGGGGGACATATAGATCGTATGGGGCCGCTCCCCGATCTCCCCGCAGATATGCTCCCAGCAGCGGTACAGGGGATCCGCCTGCATCACCGCCCCCCGGCCGCCGCCGTAGGGGTAGTCGTCCACCTGCATCTGCTTGTTGGTGGTGTATGCCCGGATCTGATGGGTATACAGCCGGATATAGCCCCGGTCCCGGGCCCGGCCGATGATGGACTGGCCCATCATGGCCTCGATGGCGTCGGGAAAGAGGGTCATAATATCAATTCTCATCGGTGGCCAATCCTTTCATCATGTGGATACGCATAACGCCGCCGTCCGGATCCACGGACGCAACGAACACCCCCGGCACCGCGGGAATGAGATACTCCCGGTCGCCCCGGACCTCGTAGACCTTGTGGGCGGGATAGTGCAGCACCCGGCGGATCCTTCCCAGCTCCTCTCCGGTGGCGTCATCCAAAACCATAGCGCCCACCAGCTCGGCGTCAAAATACTCGCCCTCCGGGAGGTGTGCATCCTCCCGCCGGATGGAGACCTCCCGGCCCTTCAGGGCCAGGGCGGCGTCCATATCCTCTACCCCGGGCAGGGTCAGAAGCACCGTGGACTTGTGGACCCGGCGGCTTTTCACCCGCACGGACTCCCCATTTATATAGAGCGTATCAAACTCCGCCACGAACTCCGGGGTGAATCCCTCCGGGTTCAGCTTGACCTCGCCTTTGATGCCGTGGGCGTTGACGATATGGCCCACGGGAATATATACAGGACGCACAGCGCTCCCTCCTCGCTTCAAAATACCGATCCCATTATACCGAAACTTTCCCCCTGAGGCAACACCGGATCCACGACTTTTTTGTCCCCGAGTCTGTAACAATTTTGTTTCCGTTTCGTTTTTGATCCTTCCATTTTTCCCCCGGCAAGGGTGCATAAATCCGCCTCTTTCCGGAAAAACTTGACACATCACCAAAAAAGTGCTATACTCCTGTCAAATTTAATTTTGTTACAAGTGTTACATTTTGATTACAAACGGGCATCATTCCTTTAACTTTTCAAGGAATGCTACCCAAATAAAAATATCGAAAGGAGCCTCCGGCCCGGTCTGAAAAACCGGCGCAACGGAGGAAACACTGTATGATCCAAACGATTCTGAAACGCCTGGGCGCTCTGCGGGATGGGCCGCTCAAACGCCGGCGCCTGCTCACCTTCTTGGCCCCGCTGACGCTGCTGGGCCTGGTGATCTGCATCTGTATGGGGCCCGCTCCGGTAGACGAGGATGTGTACCTGCTCATTGACGACCAGGAAACCTATACCGTCACCGCAGACTCTGACCTGGATTACCAAAGCGAAGCGCTCTACGCCGGCTCCAATAATGCCGGTGCCGCAGATGTGCAGCTCATCCTGCCCAAAGGGCAGGAGGTGCAGCTCGCCGCCGTGGAGGAGGGGACTTCCGCCGCCGTGAAAAGCTCCGGACCCGAGACAAAGCTGCTGTCCGCCTCTTTAAGCGGCTCCGCAGAGGATGACAC
>CAVKFX010000089.1:2767-6954 GCA_963655625.1 uncultured Eubacteriales bacterium
CCTGCTGCGCCGCAGCCATGTGAAGGTGGCGGACGACGAGATGGTAGTGGTGGACCTCACCGCCAAGACCCCCAGCATCACCGTATGCCGCCAGTACACCCGTCTGCGGGACGTGCAGGTGCAGACGGACTTTGCCGAGGAGCGGATCGCCGATCCTCTGATGGCAAAGGGCACGGAGGAGGTCATCACCCCCGGTGTGCCCGGCACTGTGACCCAAACCTACATGGATGTTTTCGTCAAGGGTAAGCTGGAAAGGACCGAGTTTATCTCCACCACGGAGGACAATTCCGTCACCCAGGTGGTAGAATACGGTACGTTGGTGGATTCCGTGGCCGACGGTGACGAGCTGGTGTCCGTTTATCGCAACGATGACGGCAGCGGGTATCTGCTCTTTGCCTCCGGCGATACCATGACCTTCTCCTCTCAGGTAACGTGTAACGCCAGTGCCTACGCCATCCACGGGCGGACGGCCTCCGGCCGGCCCACTCAGTATGGCAACATTGCCGTGGATCCCTCCGTGTTCCCCTACGGCACACGGTTCTATATCTACACGGACGATGGGTACCTGACCTACGGCATGGCCACCGCCGCCGACTGCGGCACCAGTATCAAGGGCTACAAGCTGGACCTTTGGTTTGACGAATACGACCAGGCCTGCCGCTTCGGCCGCCGCAACTGCACCGTGTTTGTGCTGAACTGAACTATAAAAAGCTGCCCTTCCGGAGCGCATCCGGAAGGGCAGCTTTTATTCTGTCATCAGCTCCGCCCGGGCAAAAAACTGCCGGGCCGCCTGCTCATAGGCGGCGCAGGTCCGGGCCTTGCGCACGGCGCGCAGCAGCCGCTCCGTGTCCCGGAAGCTCCCGACCAAATAGCTCCACAGCTCCCGCATCCGGTGCAGCACCGGCACATCGCCGCTGTAGTCCCGGCGGTAGGCGGCATAGAGGGCATCATGGAACGCCTCCAGCTCCGAAGCCGCAGCTCTCTCCCCGCCCCGCAGCCGCCGGAAAAGGGACGGGTCCGTCACCAGGCCCCGGCCAAACATCAAGGGCACGTCCGGCGCCGCGGCGGCATCCGCAGGTGTCAGCAGGTCGCCGTTATAGCACAGGGGCAGGCGGGTGTTCGCCTGCGCCCAGGCAAAGGCGTCCCGGTGGACTCTTCCCTTGTAAAACTCCGTGCGCACCCGGGGATGCACAATAAGCAGGGCAATGGGATAGTCGTTCAGCAGTGCCAGCAGAGCGGGCCACTGGGCGGGATCATCCCATCCGATGCGTGTCTTGACGGAAATTTTCAGGTCCGGAAGGGCATCAAATATGCCGTCCAAAAGTGCTCGCAGGATGTCCCTTTCCCGCAGCAAGCCAGCCCCTTTATTTTTCCCCGTTACCGTGCCGGAGGGGCAGCCCAGGTTCAGATTCACCTCGCTGTAGCCCCGGCTCTGGCACTCTCTCGCGGCCCAAATGAAGTATTCAGCGCGGTTCGTTAAAATTTGGGGCGCCACGGAAAGTCCCCGGTTATGCTCCGGGTCGATCTCCTGCAGCTCCTTGGTTTGAAACTCGAAGTTGGCGTTGGGCGAGAGAAAGGGCGTGTAGTAGCGGTCCGCACCGCCGAACAGCTCCGACTGCACCTGCCGCCAGCGCCAGCCGGTAAGGCCCTCCATGGGCGCGGCGTAATATTCCTGCATGGGCTTTCCCTCCTTTGGGCCATCTTACCATATTTGCAGGCGTCTTGCAATTCCCCGCCGGGTGTGGTAAAGTCAAGGCTGGAAAGTGAGGCTGTACTATGACACTGTTTGACTATTACCTGCAATATATGACCCGGATCTGCGAGGGCTCCCTAACCGCCCCGGAGGGCATCACACTTACGGAAACCGATGAAATGCATCGGGCTATGGAGCTGCAGCGGCAGATCGGCGCTATGGGCATCCCCGCCTTTGTGCGCGCCTGTGCCGCCGCAGCGGGAGACGAAGTCCCCCAGGCGGCTTACGACAGTTTCTCTATGGACGATGTGCTTTCCGCCGCCCGGGCCCTGGCCAGCCAGGCTCAGGAGGAGCCTGCGAAAAAGGAGCCGGAGCCGGACCCGGACGCAGGCAAGCACGCCTTCGAGGTGTTTTTGGACTGCATCGCCTTGGACGACGGCCTGGTGCAGTACCTCATTGAGGTGCTGAAAAAGAAGGACTGGCAGGAATTTTACAAGCTGAGTCAAATCACCACCAAGCTGGACCTGGACCCCAACGAGTTCCTTTACTGGCTGGGGAACAAGGAGCAGTTCGCCCCCCCGGATGAGCAGGCCTGCGCCTCTATCATGGATGCGTGTCTGAACCGCCTGGCAGAGGAAAAGAGGCTGGACGTGCTGGCAGCCCTGCTCTCAGGGGATCAGAAAACCTTTGAGCTGTTCCGCTGTGAGGCCCCGGAGCTTATGCATTTACCGGAGGCCACCTTTGATTGGTATTGCCGGAACTACCTGGACAGGGACTATCCTCTGCGGATGATCCTGCGGCTGAACGGGGTGGAGTTCCCGGAAAAGCTGGAGTGAAGTGGACAAAAGCCCGTATTCTGCGGAATACGGGCTTTTTTTCGCGGAAAGGGCTTGCATTTTCCGGTGGGTGTGATATACTGCCATCTGTCACACAAGTATGAAAAAGATGATTTTTGTGAGGTGAGGTCATGCCCCAGGGCAAGCATATATTGGGCCGCTCCCCTACCCGGCGGGTGTTTGGCACCGCCAAGGTAGGCGACCGGGGTCAGATCGTGATCCCCAAGGAGGCCCGGGATTTTTTTAATATCCACCCCGGAGACACGCTGCTGATTTTGGGCAGTGAGAGTCAGGGTCTGGTGGTCTCCCGGCCGGAGGTACTGGACCGGGTGGCTCAGGAAATTCTGCAAAACACGGAGGACAGCGAATCATGATGAACGAAATGTATCGGCAGTTGGGGGTCTCCCAGGCCGTTTATGAATTTGGCGAGGCGACTCTCGGTGGTCTTACGGAGCGATTCCGGGAGATCGACGCAGTGGCGGAGTACAACCAGTGCAAGGTGCTTGCCGCTATGCAGAAAAACCGCGTCAACGCCACCCATTTTGCCGCCACCACCGGTTACGGCTACGACGATGAGGGTCGGGATAATCTGGAGCGGGTCTATGCCGATTGCTTCCACACGGAGGCAGCCCTGGTGCGCCCCCAGATCACCTGCGGTACCCACGCCCTCACCGTGGCCCTCAGTGCCAATCTTCGGCCCGGAGACGAGCTTTTAAGCCCTGTGGGCCGGCCCTACGACACACTGGAGGAGGTCATCGGTATCCGTCCCTCTCCCTGCTCCCTGGCGGAATACGGCGTGAGCTACCGGGAGGTAGAGCTGCTGCCTGACGGCACCTTTGACTACGAGGGCATCCGCCGGGCCATTACGGACAAAACCAAGCTCATCACCATCCAGCGCTCCAAGGGGTACGCTACGAGGCCCACCTTCTCCGTAGAGCAAATTGGGAAGCTCATCGCCTTCTGCAAGCAGTGCAAGCCCGATGTACTCTGCATGGTGGACAACTGCTACGGCGAATTTGTGGAGATGCAGGAGCCCTCAGACCTGGGAGCCGATATGATCGTGGGGAGCCTCATTAAGAACCCCGGCGGCGGCCTTGCCCCCATCGGCGGCTACATCTGCGGCACCAGGGAATGCGTGGACCGCTGCGCCTACCGTCTCAGCGCACCGGGCCTTGGGCAGGAGGTAGGCGCAAATCTGGGGCTGATGCCCGCCTTTTACCAGGGGCTGTTTCTCTCGCCCACGGTGGTGGCCTCGGCGGTGAAGAGTGCCGTATTTGCCGCCGCCTGCTATGAAAAGCTGGGCTTCCGGGTGGTGCCCGACTCCGCCGAGAGCCGACACGACATCATCCAGGCCGTGGAGCTGGGCAGCAAGGAAGCCATGGTGGCCTTCTGCAAGGGTATCCAGTCCGCCGCCGCCGTGGACAGCTATGTGACTCCGGAGCCCTGGGCTATGCCCGGCTATGAGAGCGAGGTCATTATGGCCGCCGGAGCCTTCGTGCAGGGCAGCTCCATTGAGCTTTCCGCCGACGGGCCCATCCGCCCTCCCTACGCGGTCTACTTCCAGGGCGGTCTCACCTGGTTTCACGGCAAGCTGGGCATCCTGCTGAGCATGCAGAAGCTGGCGGACTCCGGAATCATTAAGCTATAAAATAATAAGG
>CAVKFX010000089.1:6964-7500 GCA_963655625.1 uncultured Eubacteriales bacterium
ATTTTCATCTATGTGGTTTTGGTTTTCTGTGATCGCGCTTCTGTTCTGGAGCGGATCGGACCTGTTTTCTAAAATCGGTTGTCGGGATGCAGACGACAAGTACGCCCACCTGAAAATGGTCATGGCTGTGGGCGTGGTCATGGGTCTGCACGCAGCTTATGAAATCTTTATCGGCGGGACGGAAATTAATTTCTCCATCATCCTCACCTATCTGCCGGTGTCACTGCTGTATATTCTGTCCATGGCCCTGGGATACGTGGGGCTGCGGTACATTGAGCTGTCCATCTCGTCTCCCATTTGCAACTCCTCCGGCGCGATGGTGGCGGTGCTGAGCATCATCACCGGGTCTGCCCTGCTGGCCCCGGCCCAGTACGCAGCCATGGCCCTGGTGTGTGTGGGCGTTATCGGGCTGGGCATTGTGGAGGCCCGGGAGGACGACGAACTGCGCCTGGCTCGCCAGGAGGCCGGCAACTACAAGTATGCCAAGTCCGCCCTGGCCCTGGTGCTGCCCATTCTCTACTGCGTGCTGGACGCCC
>CAVKFX010000090.1:0-12488 GCA_963655625.1 uncultured Eubacteriales bacterium
CTCCGGACGCTCCGGCTTGGGCAGTGCCTGCTTCACGGATAGGTTGATCTTCCCCTCCGGGGTAATGGCCAGGATCTTCACGGAGACCTCCTGGCCCTCCGCCAGGAAATCGTGTACGTCATTGACGAAGGTAGGCGCTACCTCCGAAATGTGTACCAGCCCGGACTTCCCTCCCGGCAGAGCAATAAATGCGCCGAACTTTGTGATGGTGGTCACCTTCCCGGTGACGATGTTCCCAACCGCCAACTCCATAAATGTGTGTATCTTCTCCTTTACGCAAAATGTGCCTTAATGGTTGACATCATAGAAGATCCGCTCGCCGTCCTCGGCCAGGCCCAGCTGGTCCTTGGCCAGGCCCTTGATAAACTCCTCGTCGCCCGCCTTGCTCAGGTCGGACTCCAAGTCGCTGTTCTCCTTCTTCTGCTGCTCCAGCTCCTGGCTCATGGTCTCCCGCTCCGACTTTGCGCTGTCCAACTGCCCGTACACCCGGATCAGCTCCACGGATACCACCGCCAGCAGCACCAGCAGCACCACCAGGGTAATGGGTGTTCTGCGCTTCTTTCTCTTCGCCTGCTTCAAGCTTCTCCCTCCTCATCCTGCGGCAGTGCGCCTTTTTTCGGTATAGTTTTATTTTACAGGTTTTTTTGAAAAAGGCAATGGCTTTTTCCGCTGAAATCCATACTTTTTTGCAAAAATGCAGGAGCATCCGCACCGGCTGCCATAAAAACTGCCCCGTCTGCGCCGCCGCGCCCAGCCAAAACTGCCAAATAGGCCGAAAAAACGGCGCCAGCACCCGCCAGGAGAAGATGGCTCCCAGGGCAGCGCAGGGCAGCACATACAGCCGCAGCTCCCCCTGCCCGATGGCCAGGGCGAACCGCAGAAATGCCCATCCCACCGTCAGCACATATACCAGATCCGTCAAATGCGTCACCGTCCGCCGCCGCCGGGCCAGGCGCAGGGTGCGCAGCAGGTCGTACAGCAGCGCCGCCGCACACCCCATGGCAAAGGCCGCCGCGATGGTCTGCACCTGCAGCCGGATATAAAGCTCCATCCGTTACCCCAGCAGCCGCGAGAAGAAGGATGCCTTGCGCGCCGGCGCATCCTCAAAGTTCAGCCCATCGATGTGTCCCTCCACCAGCAGCTCCCCGCCGTCCAGGGACAGCTTTCCGATGTGCAGGTCCTCCCCGCTCACCACCAGCACCCCCGCCGCAGTGTGCATCACCACGCTCAGCTCGTCGAACCGCTCCACGTCCTCCACGCCGGTCACGGTCAGGCGTTCCCGCCCCGTCAGCTCAATGCGCTGGCTCAGCTCCGCCGCCTGCTTGAGTTCATATGCCATAAAAACAGACCTCCCATACACCGTTTTTCTCAGTGTATGGAAAGTCCCTCTCCATTATGACGGTTTGTCCGGCGAGATCTCCCGGTACATGGCGGCGGCGTCTGCCTTGCCGGCGTTTTCCTGCACGCTGAGCACCTCCACCTGCAGCTCCCGCTGTCCCAGCCGGATGCAGATGCGGTCGCCCACCTTCACGTCGTAGCTGGCTCGCTGCACCCGTCCGTTCACCGATACCCGCTCGTTGTCGCAGGCCTCGTTGGCCACGGTGCGGCGCTTGATGAGCCGGGACACCTTCAAATACTTATCCAGTCGCATACGTTTCTCCTCCGAAAAAAGCGGTGCCGGTGCAAAGGCACCGGCACCGGGGATCTATGCAGAAATTACTCCGCCACAGCGTCCTTCAGAGCCTTGCCGGCCTTGAAGGTGGGGTTCTTGCTGGCAGCGATCTCCATGGTCTCGCCGGTGCGGGGATTGCGGCCCATGTGCGCGGCCTTCTTCTTCACCTCGAAGGAGCCAAAGCCCACGATCTGCACCTTATCCTCGGCCTTCAGGGCTTCGGTGATGGCGGCGATGGTGGCGGCAACGGCAGCCTCGCTGTCCTTCTTGGACAGGCCGCTCTTCTCTGCAACGGCAGCGATCAGTTCAGTTTTGTTCATGTTGAATTCCTCCCATATTTTTATCCTTTGTGATCATGCTATATTCCAAACGAATCCTCGTTTCAGAATCATTTTGCCCGGTTCCACAGCTCCGTCATTTCCTCCAGGGACAGATCTTCCATGGTCCGTCCCTGCTGCCTTGCGCCGTCTTCCACGGCCCGGAACCGGTGAATGAATTTTTCGCAGGTGCCGGCCACGGCCTCCTCCGGGTCGATCCCGGCGAAGCGGCCCACCTTCACGGCGGCAAACAGCACGTCGCCCAGCTCCTCCTCCACGCCCCGGCCTGTTTCCACGGCCTGGCGCAGCTCCCGGACTTCCTCCTCCAGCTTTAAAAGCGCTCCCGAGATGTCCGGCCAGTCAAAGCCCGCGTCCGCCGCCTTTTTCTGCAGCTTTTCCGCCCGCCATAGCCCCGGCAGGCTCCGGGCCACGGCCTCTATAGCCTCGCCCGTGGTCGCCTGCCCCTTTTCCGCCCGCTTCAGCTGATCCCAGCTTATCAGCACGGATTCGGGGCTGTCCTCGTGGGCACTGCCAAACACATGAGGGTGGCGGTACAGGAGCTTTTTTACCACGCCGTCCACCACATCGTCCATGGTGAACCGGCCCCGGTCCTTTTCAATGTCTGCGTGGAATACCACCTGCATCATCACGTCGCCCAGCTCCTCCTGCAGCAGCCCGGCGTCGTCCAGGTCGATGGCCTCGGCGGCCTCATATGCCTCCTCCAGCAGACCCCGGCGGATGGACGCATGGGTCTGCACCTTGTCCCAGGGGCAGCCCTCCGGAGAGCGGAGCAGCCGGATGATCTCCAGCAGGTCCTCGTAGCCGTAGCGCGGCTTCCTCGTAAAATTTACCATAGTTTCCCCTTTATTGCAATAGGAATTCGTATTTTTCATGACTTATATAGAAATTTTGCCAGTTTTTCGCCCTTGGGCAGCTGCAAAACCTCCTCCCGGCGCAGCACCTCCAGCGCCAGCACCAGCACGATGTATACCGCCGCCGCCGCCAAAATAGCCAGCAGCGTAGCCGCCCCTGCACCCATGTGCCGGGACAGGAAGCCGTACCCGCACCAGGCGGTGGCCGCCATGGCGCCGGTGGATGCCAGCAGCTTTCCCGCCGCGCCCCCCAGGCGCAGCCGCCCGGGCACCGTCCCAGCAATGGCCGCCAGGTTCAGCCCCGCGATGACCGCATAGCACAGCAGCGTCCCAATAGGCGCCCCGTGGATGGAGATGGCCGGGTCCGTCACCAGCAGGTAGTTGGCGGCGATCTTCACGCCCCCGCCTACCAGCAGCGTCACCACCGGGATGCGCTCCTTGCCGTAGGCCTGCAATATCCCCGCCGTGGCGATCATCAGGCACACAAACACTGACGCCAGGCCCAGGATGCGCAGATGGTAGGCCGCCGCCTCCGCCGTCTGGGGCACCGCCGGGTATAGCAGGTGCAGGATGGGCCCTGCCAGCACCGACATGCCTACCCCCACCGGCAGCGCCAGCACCATGGCCAGCTTCAGGGCGGAGGCGGCATTCCGGGCCGCCGCCTCCTCACGGCCTGCGGCCATGGCCGCGCCGATGGACGGCACCAGGCTGATGCTCAGGGGGTACATAAAGGAGGCCGGCAGGGCAAACAGGGTCATGCCGAAGGTGTATTCCCCGTAGAGGGACGCAGCGGCGGATTCCGACAGGCCCAGGGAGCTTTGCAGCGTCCCCAATACCAAAGCCTGGTCCAGCAGGGTAATCAGGCTCATGCCCACGGAGCCCAGGGTCACCGGGATGCCGATCTCCAGCACCTGGCGCAGGATCTCCCGGCGGCTGTCCGGGATGTCCGTGCCCTTTTGCCCCCGGCGGGTGCGCAGCAGCCACACCGTCAGCACCAGCAGGCTCACCGCCGCCCCAACGGTGACGCCGGAGATAGCCCCGGCGGCGCACACATTGGGCGCCGCCGCCTGCCGGGTCAGCAGCCAGGCCGCCGTCAGGCCCACCAGCAGCTTGCCGGTGGATTCGATGATCTGGCTCACCGCCGTGGGACGCATATCTCCCCGCCCCTGGGTATAGCCCCGGATGGCCGAGAGCATACACACGCAAAGCACCGCCGGAGCCAGCGCCCGGATGGCCGGGGCCGCCTGGCCGTCGTTCAGCAGCTCCGCCAGGGGCTCCGCGAACAGCAGCATGATGCCGCAGCACACCACCCCCAGCAGGAAAAACACCCCTGCCGTCACACGGAAGATGCGCTTTCTCTGGTTCACCCGGCCCATGGCCTCCGCCCGGGACACCAGGCGGGAAAGGGCCAGAGGCAGCCCCGCCGTGGACACGATGAGCAGCAGACTATATATGTTGTAGGCCACATAGAAATGGGCCATGCCGTCCTTATCCAGCAGGTTTCCCAGGGGGATCTTATACACGGCGCCGATAACCTTGGTCGCGGCCACCGCCAGTGTCAGGACGGCAGCGCCCTCCATAAAGTTTTGCTTTCGCCGGGGCAATGCCATCCCTCCTCCCGGCCCTTGCGGATCATTTCCTCATTGCGTGATAAAAGGCGGCGAAGCCCTCCAGGTTCTTCTGTATCTTCTCCGGGCGGGTAATGTACTCATTGGGGTACTTGGCGTGAAACACCCGCTCAATGCGCCCCGCCGCCGGGTCCACCATCTTGGTGGAGCCCCCGGCCCCCAGGGAGAGGATGCTGTGCAGCTCCTCCATGATGTAGATATTATACAGTCCCTCCGCGCCGCTTATGCACCAGCCGATGTTTTCAAAGCTGCCGGACATGTACTTTTGCCGGTAGAGATAATAGGGGTGGAAGTTGGCCCCCCGCAGGGCAGAGATGGAATAGTCCAGCATCTGCCCCACCTCCTCCGCCGTGGGGATCTTCTGCCCCTCCAGCAGGATGCGGCTGCCCTTTTTCAGGGCCAGGGTGTGGACTGTGATGTTGTCCGCCCCGAAGGACAGGCACTTATCCAGGGTCCGCCGGAAGCCCTCGGGGGTGTCCGCGGGCAGACCCGCGATGAGATCCATGTTCACATGCCGAAAGCCCATGGACATCGCCAGGGCCATAGTCCTTTCAATGTCCGCCGCCGTGTGCCGCCGGCCAATGGCTCGGAGGACACTGTCCTCCAGGGATTGCGGATTCACGCTGATGCGGTCGCAGCCGTGGTCTAAAAGCACCTGCAGCTTCTCCCGGTCGATGGTGTCCGGCCGCCCGGCCTCAATGCAGTATTCCGCGCAGCGGGACAGATCGAAATTTTGGTTCAGATGGGTCAGGAGCCGATCCATCTGCCCTGTGGAGAGGGTGGTAGGCGTACCGCCGCCCATGTAAAAGCTCTTCACATTCAGCCCCAGGTCCTTTACCATCTGTGCCGCCTGGGTGATCTCCCCCAGCAGCACCTCCAGGTAAGGCTCCATAAGAGCAAAGCTCTTTTCCACCGCCTGGGACACAAAGCTGCAATAGGCGCACCGGGTGGGGCAGAAGGGGATGCCAATGTAGAGGGAAATGTCCTCGGGCTTTAAGTCCGCCTTGGCCTTCAGGCCCGCCTGGGCCGCCTCGATGCACAGCTCTCGCCGGGTCCCGGAAACGGAATAGGTGTCCCGCAGCAGATGATCCACCTGCCGGGGCGTCATTCCTTTTTCCAGGTAGCCCGCCGCCAGCTTGGCCGGGCGGATGCCCGTAAGGGCGCCCCAGGTGGGGGTCACCCCCGTGACCTTTTGGGCCGCCTTGAAAAAGCTCAGCTTCACCGCCCGCTGGCGCAGGCGCTCCTTTTCATACTCGTCCGCAGCAGGATCGATAATAACACGGGCTATGCCCTTTCCCCTGCTTCCGTTATAGTATATCTGTGTTACGGATGTAGTATATTGGCTGCCGCAGGACAGGGAGACGGCGGCCCAATTCTCCTCCCGGGCCGCCGGGTCATACACCGGGCGTTCCTGGGGAAAAAACGCCAACAGACTCTGCTCCACGGCGTACCGGGCATCGTGGCCCTTGAATATCAGCTTCATCCCCGCAATCCCTGCTTCATATACGGATTCATCCGCCGCTCAAAGTCCAGGTCGGTGGGCCGGTCGTGGCCGGGATAGACCGTGTACTGTCCGGGCAGCTGCGCCAGCCTTTTTAGGGAGCGGAGAATGTCCTCATAGCTGCCGCCGGCAAAGTCTGTGCGGCCGCAGCTGCCGTAAAACAGCGTGTCTCCGGAGAAGATCACGTCCCCCGTCACCAAGCACACGGAGCCCCGGGAGTGGCCCGGCGTCTCCAGCACCCGGATGGTCAGATCGCCCAGCTTCAGGCAATCGCCCTCCCCGTAGTACCGCTGGTTTTTCTCCGTGAGCCGGGGAAACAGCAGATCAAAGCCGCCGGAAACCCGGTCGGTAACGTCGCTTTCGTGAATATACACCGGCAGGTCCGGCCATCTCTCCAGCAGGTCCCGCACAGCGGTGCAATGATCAAAATGGCCGTGGGTCAGCAGGATCATAGTGGGGGTGCAGCCGGTATTTTCAACAGCTTTTTCGATGCGCTCTGCCTCGTCGCCGGGATCGATAATGGCGCAGAGCTTCTCCTTCTCGTCCTGAAGAATATAGCAGTTGGTGCCAATGGGCCCTACGGCCAGGGAATCGATTTTCATGACAATTTCTCCTTATAGCTGATCGGTGTCTACGATGAGGGTCACAGGGCCGTCGTTAACAGACTCCACCTCCATGGAAGCGCCAAACTCGCCGGTCTCCACATGAAAGCCCTTGTCCCGGCAGAGAGCCACGAACTTTTCGTAGAGGGGCACGGCCACCTCCGGCCGGGCCGCAGCCAGGAACTCCGGCCGGCGTCCCTTTTTGCAGTTGCCGTACAGGGTGAACTGGGACACCACCAGCACCTGGCCGCCTACATCCTCCAGGCTGCGGTTCATCTTCTCGTTTTCATCCTCAAAAATACGCAGACCCATGAGCTTGTCCGCCAGCTTCACAGCCTGAGCCTCGGTGTCCTCGTGGGTGATGCCCAGGAGGATGAGAAAGCCCGGGCCGATCCTTCCGATGACTTTTCCGTCCACGGTGACAGAGGCGTTTTTCACGCGGGTCAATACAGCACGCATAGTGAATTTCTCCTTTTTATGTGAATTGGGAATGTCCTCGTTGGAGAGGACGGATTGCCACGGGCGCGAAGCGCCCTCGCAATGACAGTTTCTTTTACAAGGGGCGCGGTGGAAGCGGGCCGATGTAAGCATCGGCCCCTACGAAACGCTTTGCAGGGCAGGGCCCATGTGCCCTGCCGGGAGTGAGTGCGGTGCAGGTCCGGGCGGCGGGGTGAGGGCACCCCGCCCTACGGGCTTTTATGAATTTGCGCGCAGCAGGCTGCAAGCCTTTTGGCAGAAAAAACGAAGTTTTTTCGCCAGTTACTTTCCGGCAGGTCTTGTAACGCGCAGGACCCCCGACACCTGCTCCAGGCGGCGGCGGACGGTGGACAGCTGTGTGCTGTCGGACACGCCCACCTCGATGGTAATAAGGGCGAAGCCGTCGTTGGTGGTACGGGCGGACATATTGGTGACCCAGGTCTTGGTGGAGGAGAGGACGGTAGAAATATCCATAATGAGGTTCAGCCGGTCCTTGGCCACCACCTCCAGGGTAGTGGAGTAATTCTCCCGGGTACTATCGTCCCAGGATACCTTGATCCAGCGGCCCTCCTCCTCGGGCTTGCGCCGGGCGGGGTCAGCATTGGGGCAATCCGCCCGGTGGACGGAGACGCCGTAGCCACGGGTAATAAAGCCCACGATATCGTCCCCGGGGACAGGGGTGCAGCACTTGGCAAATTTTACCAGGCAGTTGCTCAAGCCCTCCACCACGATGCCCTGCTCGCTCTTGGTGCGCTTGGGCACGGCGGGACGGGTCTTATCCGGTTCGTCCTTAATGGGCACCTCGGCGGCCCGCTCCTCCTGGTGCATTTTCAGAATACGCTGGATGTCCTCCCGCAGACGGCCCACCAGCTTCAGCGAGGTCACGCCGCCATAGCCGATGGCGGCATACATATCGTCCAGGCTCTTATAGGCCAGGCGCTTGAGGATATTGGGCAGATTATCATCCGTCGTCAGCTCCTTCAGGCTCACGCCGGTGCGCTTTAGCTCCGTTTCAAAGGAGGAGCGGCCCCGGACGATGTTCTCGTCCCGGCACTCCCGCTTGAACCACTGGCGAATTTTGCTCCGGGCCTCGCTGGAGCGGGCGATCTTCATCCAGTCCCGGCTGGGGCCGTGGGCGGACTTGGAGGTAACGATCTCCACGATGTCGCCGTTTTTCAGCTTGGAATCGAACTGGGCGATGTGCCCGTTGACCTTGGCGGCCACCATGTGGTTGCCTATGGCGGAATGGATGCTGTAGGCAAAGTCGATGGGTGTGGCCCCGGCGGGTAGGTTGATCACGTCCCCCTGGGGGGTAAAGACGAATACCTCGTCGGCAAACATATCCACTTTGAGAGAATGGATGAAATCCTCGGCATCGGCCCCGTCCTGATTTTCAAGCAGCCGGCGCACCCACTCGTAGTCGTGCTCGTCCCCCTCTCCCCGACCGTTCTGCTTATACTTCCAGTGGGCGGCGATGCCGTATTCGGCGATCTCGTGCATCTGCTGGGTGCGGATCTGCACCTCAAAGGGGATGCCGTTATCCCCCACCACGGTGGTGTGGAGGGACTGGTACATATTGGGCTTGGGGGTGCCGATATAGTCCTTGAACCGGCCCAGGACCGGCTTATACAAATCGTGAATGATGCCCAGGACGTTATAACACTCCGACACGGTGTTCACGATAACCCGGAAGGCAAACAGGTCAAATACATCGTCCAGGGATTTATTCTGGGTATACATCTTGCGATAGATGCTGTATGGGTGCTTCATGCGGCCGTAGACGGTACCCTGGATGCCCGCCTGCTCCAGCCGCTTTGTGATCTGGTCATGGATAGAAGCCATGAAGCCGTCATACTCCGAGGCCTTTTCCTCCAGGGCCTCGATGATCTCCTGGTAGCCGATGGGGTCCAGGTACTTCAGGCTCAGATCCTCCAGCTCCCACTTTAATTTCTGCATTCCCAGGCGGTGGGCAATGGGGGCATAGATCTCCATGGTCTCCAGAGATTTCTGCTTTTGCTTCTCCGGGGTCTGATACTCCATGGTGCGCATATTATGGAGCCGGTCGGCCATCTTGATGAGGATGACCCGGATGTCCTTGCTCATGGCCAGGAGCATCTTGCGCAGATTCTCCATCTGCTCCTCAGCCTTGGATGCGGCCTGAACGCGGGTCAGCTTGCTGACCCCCTCCACAATATCGGCGATGGTGGGGGAAAAGGTTCGGGCGATGTCCTCATGGGTGGCGTCGGTATCCTCGATGGTGTCGTGGAGCAGGGCGGCGGCGATGGACTCGGAGTCCAGATGCAGCTCCTCCGCCACGATTTGCGCCACCGCCAAAGGATGGGTGATGAAGGGGGAGCCGTCCTTGCGGTTTTGGCCGCGATGATGCTCCTCAGCGTAGACGAAGGCCGCATGAATCAGGTCAAAATTGGCCCCGGGATTATACTGGCGGACAGTGTCCTCCAGGCGCTGGTATTTCTCCTTTACATTCACTGCCGCTCGCCTCACTTTCCTTTGATATATCCCTGCAGGGCCGCCCAATAGGGCGACTGCTCCAGGTCCACCTTGCCGTCCACGGCGCACAGCCGCAGGCGGACATTCTCCTCATGAATCTCCCGGCTCAGCAGCCCCCGCTCGCAAAACAGATCCAGGCAGAAGCAGGCCCGCAGGAAGGGATCCGCGCCGGGAATGGCGGCGGAAAGCTGCCGCAGAAACGGCAGATACTGCCGCTGCGCCCCCGCCGCTGCCACCTGCTGCCGCAGGCAGCGCCAGGCGGCTGCGCACTGCTGCCGGGAGGGCAGGATGCGCAGCGCCTCCTTAGCCGTAAGCTCCTCCCCCGCCTCCAGGCGGCGCAGGATCTGTAAGGACTCCTCCTCCCGGGTGGAGCTTTGCAGGGACGGGCGCAGGTCCACTACCTGCAGCTGCACCGTGCGGCTGCCGCGGAATTCATTGATCTGCAAATAAAACGCCACGTCCACCCGCTCCCCCACCTGGCAGGGGCACTGCTGGGTGGTGACGGAAAAGAAGATGCCCTCCAGCTGCACGGAGCCCTTGGAAAAGCGCAGCTTGAGATGGCGGTTTTGCCCCACGCCCTGGACCCGGTCCAGCGTGACGCCCTGCAGGCAGAACAGGGGGCGGTTATTGCCGCTCCCATAAGGCTCCAGCCGGCGCAGCTGCTCCACCTCCCATAGCGTCACAAGCTCCGGCCGGCGCAGCACTACATCCACATCCAGGGCGGAGGCCACCGGGCGGCCATCTAAAAAGCGCAGAACGCATTGGTTCATCCGAGCCCGGAAGGCGGGAATTTTTTCTTCTTCAATGGTGAAGCCCGCAGCCAGCTCGTGGCCGCCAAAGCCCAAAAGCAGGTCGCTGCATTCCTCCAGCGCGGCAAAGAGATTGAAGCCCCCCCAGCTGCGGCAGGAGCCCTTTCCCGTGTGGCCGGAAATATGGATCATAAAGCTGGGGCAGGCGTATTTCTCGCTGAGGCGGGAGGCCACGATGCCCACCACGCCCTGGTGCCACTCATGGTCGGCCAGGACCAGGGCGTGCCTCTCCTCCGGCGGCATCTGCTCGATCATGGCAATGGCCTGGGCATAGATCTCATGTTCCACGGTCTGCCGCTGGCGGTTTAGCTGGCACAGCTCCCGGGCCAGCTCCCGGGCCTGGACGGCATCCTTGCAGAGCATCAGCTCCGCAGCCCGGTCCGCCTCCCCCATGCGCCCGGCGGCATTGATGCGGGGGGCCAGGACATAGCCGATCTGCACGGAGGTGACCTCCTTCTGATCCAGGCCGGTTTCCTCCAGCAGGGCCTGCAGGCCGATGAAATCTCCGTCCAGGATATGGGCCAGGCCCCGGGCCACGATGGTGCGGTTCTCCCCCGCCATGCGCATGACATCCGCCACGGTGCCCACGGCGGCCAGGGGGCAATATCGGGTCAAAAGCTCCTCCGCCCGGCTCTCCCCGCCCAGGGCCAGCACCAGCTTCAGCGCCACGCCGCAGCCGGCCAGGTGCTTGAAGGGATAGGGGCAGTCGGGCCGGTGGGGGTCCACCACCGCCGCAGCCCGGGGCAGCTCCTCCTTACACTCATGATGGTCCGTCACCACCACATCCATACCGATGGAGGCGGCAAAATCCACCTCCTCCACGCCGGTGATGCCGCAGTCCACGGTGACCACCATGTCAGCGCCCCGGTCGTGCAGAGTGCGCACGGCATCCACGGAGAGGCCGTAGCCATCCTCGATGCGGCGGGGAATATAATGGCTGACCTTCGCACCGCTGCGGCGCAGATAGTCCACCAAGATGGCGGTGGCGGTGATGCCGTCCACGTCATAGTCGCCGAAAACGGCGATATGCTCGCCGCACTCCAGCGCACGGCGGATACGGCCGACGGCTCGGTCCATGTCCTTCATCAGGAAGGGGGAGAGGGTAAGGGTATCCTCAATGCGCAGAAAGTCCGCGGCGGCGGAGCCGTCCGTGATGCCGTGGGCGGCCAGCACCGCCGACAGCAGAGCCGGGTAACCGGCCTCCTCCAGTGCGGCCGCCGAGGGGGCAGAGGCAGGGAGGTTCCATTTTTCAAATTTCATGCCCGGCTCACCTCCTCACATGGCAGACGGGAGTAATATAATAGAAAAGTATTATAGCAAATTCGTGCAAAAAGGTAAAGATAAATCTTACATATTGTGTATCATATCATATGTCATTTCACCCACGGTCCGCTCCAGCCGAACTGCCGTTTCAATATGTGCATCATTGTCCAAACTCAAACTCATATCTTCCGCAATGATTGGAAGCCTGAATTTGATGGACTTGAGCCACTGGCCGTTGGGCTGCCGTTCCTCATAAATCTGGACTTCGGAAAGCAGCGATTCCATGAGCTGCCGCTTTTCCTGATCATCCATGACGGAATAAAGCTTATCAAAGTAAATCAGCACCTTGTAGATATTGTCGCCCGTCAGCTTTTCCGCCTCAATCGCCATTTTCTTGGCTCTGGCGGCAATGAGCTGATTTTCCGTATCCTCGATCTTATCATACATCTTGTAAAGCCGGTCATCAAGGTCTGCTTTGCGTTTGATGTAGTGCTTATCGTCCGGGTCGAGGGAATCAATCTCATCCATTAGCCGCTCCTTTACGGCATAGCTCTGGCGAAGCTGCTTTTCATGTGCCGCGATCTCCTACTCAACGGCAGAGGTATCCACCTTCATTCTACTCTTTTCCTGCATCATGGCGGCGAACTTTGGATTGCTTACCAGCTTCACAATAACCTCAGCAACTGCATCTTCCAGCAGATCTTCATTGATCTGCTTCTTGAAGTCGCATTTATGCCCGCGCGTCTTGCAGTATTATTTGTTTCGCCTGAACCCCGCCTCATCCCGGTATTCGGGATGTTCCTTTAAGTATGGGTCTTTATCGCCGCAGATGGCAT
>CAVKFX010000091.1:0-6809 GCA_963655625.1 uncultured Eubacteriales bacterium
TCTGCCTTTCTCATTCAGAGACGGGTTCTTTTGGCGGCTTATCTTAATGAGATTACGGCTGAGCCGGAGGTTTTGAATTATTTAATCTCTCATTCCGTCTCGATGAGACCGTACCCGCCGTTGTTGCGGCGATACACCACGCTGATGGTCTCCGTCTCCACGTTGCGGAACACATAGAAGCTGTGATCCAGCAGATTCATCTGCAAAATAGCTTCCTCGGTGCTCATGGGCTTCACGGTGAAGTGCTTGGTGCGCACCAGATCGTAGGCCGCCTCCTCCGCCACATCGAACTCTGCCGGCACCTCCGGCACCAGGGCCTCGGCCCGCAGGTTCTTGGCCAGGCGGGTCTTGTTCTTGCGGATGCGCCGGTCGATGAAATTCACGGCCTCGTCAATGGCGCCGCGCATATCGCCGTCCCGATCCTCCTCCTGGGCGCGGAACAGGGTCCCGTTCTGGCTGCGAATGGTCAGCTCCACCACGCAGCGGTTCTTTTTCTCCACAGCGAAGGTCACAAATGCCTCGGCTTCCTCCGGGAAGTACCGATCCAGCTTGCTGATCTTCTTCTCGGCGTAGTCTTTCACGGAATCATTCAGGGGCACTTTCTTGCAGGTAAATGTGAACTTCATAGTTTTTGGCTCCTTTCGCTTGTGTCTGTACCAAACAGGGTCGGGGAGGTCGTTCCCCTCATCCTTGTAGGGATTATAGCACATTGTTGCGAATTTGAAAAGCCATAAGTTTGTTTTTGTGAAAAGTTCATAAATTTGTAATCTTCTCCTCTCTTCCGACAAAAGCGTCTCTTCTTCGCCAAAACTTCCTATTTACAAAGCCCGCCGCCCGGACTATTATAATAGACGGAAGCTTTCCAATATCCCACCCGCTTGGGCCGCCTCTCACATGGGGGCGGCTCCTTTTTTTCTTGCTATTTTGTCCCCGGATTGCTATACTGTAGGCAAGCAATCGAGAGGAGGTTTTCCATGAGCCATTTGTCTCTTCGTGAAAACAGCTACCGCCGCAAGAACCTATCCTGCGTGCGTCATATTACCCTGGACCCCACGGGCCCCGGCGTGGTGCGCATCCATATGATCCCGCCCCACTCCCAGTCCCCGGAGGACCCGTATCTGCTGCTGCTCAACGGTGCCCAGCTGGTGCCGCTGAATTTCTCCTGGGCGGTGCTGCTGTCGGAGTTCATGTACTGCATGGAGCCCTATGCCGGCCTGGAGATCAGCGCCGATGACTGGGAGTCCATGCTGGAGCGGGCGGTCCGCGGCGCAAAAAAGAAGGTCTATCCCTTCGTAAAAACCCATATCCTCCGGGAGGATATGGGCATCCTCCTGCGCTCCCTGGTGGCCATCGCCCGGGGCCAGGAGCCGGAGGTGGAGGTAGCTCCCCTGTCCCTGGGCGAGTACGCGGGCAAGATGTCCGCCCCCCACCGGATGGACCTGATGGTCAGCGCCATGACCCGGGACGGCCTGTGGCACTGCAACCAGCAGTGCCTGCACTGCTACGCCGCCGGCCAGCCCATGGGCGAGGGGAAGGAGCTGGACACCGCCCGGTGGAAGGAGATCCTGCAGCGCCTCCAGGCGGCCAACATCCCCCAGGTGACCTTCACCGGCGGCGAGCCCACTCTGCGCAGCGACCTGGTGGAGCTGGTGAATGCTGCCCAGTGGTTCGTCACCCGGCTCAATACCAATGGCCGCCGATTGACGGCGGACCTGTGCAAGGCCCTGTACGAGGCCAGCCTCGACAGCGTCCAGGTGACCCTTTACAGCGACAAGGCCGCCGTCCATAACGCCCTGGTGGGGGTGGACGGCTTCGGCGACACCGTTGTCGGCATCAAAAATGCCGTGGAGTCGGGGCTCATCGTGTCCATCAACACGCCGCTGTGCAGCGTGAACCGGGACTATGCCGATACCCTCCGCTTTGCCGCCTCTCTGGGCGTGCGCTATGCCACCTGCTCGGGCCTTATTCCCTCCGGCGGCGCCATTACGGAGGGCAGCGTTGCCACCCGCCTTTCCCAGGCGGAGCTGACGGACATTCTCCGCACCGCCGTGGAGACCGCCCACAGCCTGGGTATGGAGCTGGACTTCACCAGCCCCGGCTGGCTGCCGGAGGAGACGCTTCGCTCCCTGGGCCTGCAGCTGATCCCCTCCTGTGGAGCCTGCCTGAGCAACATGGCTGTCACGCCGGACGGCACCGTAGTGCCCTGCCAGAGCTGGCTGGGCGGCGTGACCCTGGGCAATATCCTCACGGATCCCTGGGAAAAGATTTGGACGAATCCTCAGTGCGCCGCCATCCGCGGGGAAAGCGCCAAGATGGAGTACCTCTGCCAGCTGCAAGCCGGCAATCGAAAGGAGGCAGAGGCATGAAAAAGAAGCTGCTCTCCCTTTTCATCAGCGTCCTGCTTCTCACGGCCCTGCTGCCGCTGACCGTGCAGACGGCCTTCGCCCAGGACTATGACCGCATCCTCAACTACCAGGTGGATGTCACCCCGGATATTAACGACGGCAGCCTGGCCATCCGCCTGTCCTTCCATTGGAAGGCCCTGGAGGACCTGCCTGCCACCAACAGCCAGCAAGGCGGCGTAAAGATCGGCATCCCCAACGGCTCCATCCGGGACATGACGGCCCTCTCCGACAACATCGCCGACATTCAGAACGACAACAGCTACGCCTATGTGGATTTCACCCAGAGCTACAAGGCCGGCCAGGAGTTCGATTTCTCCTTCAGCTGGGTCCAGGAGTATATGTATACTCTCAACAACGGCGAGGTAGCCTATTACTATACCCCCGGCTGGTTTGATAACATCCGCATCGACGAGATGACCCTCACCTGGCACGATCCCGCCGGCGTCACCGGCATCGCCAGCGAGGGTGACACTCAGGGCAGCGACCATATTCTCACCGCCAGCAGCATGGGCTATGGCGATAAGCTCCCCCTGACCGTGACCTATGCCGATTGGCCCACCGCCCTGGACGAGACCCGCAGCGCCGATAATCTCCCGGGCCACGACTATGATAACGATTCCTATGATTATAACGACAGCATCGGAGACTTTTTCAGTACTGTCGTCGGTATCATCATCCTGTTGGTGGTGCTGTTTGTTATCGTGTCCGTCCTCTCCGGCATCTCCCGCTACAGCGGCGGCTTCGGCACCCGGTATATCTTTGTCAACGGTCTTTGGTATCCCCGGGGCCCGGATGGCCGTCCCCGTCCCGGCAGTGTGGGTACCAAGCACCGGCCCCAGCCTCCCCGTAATAATAACCACCGGGGCGGCGGCTTCGGCGGCGGCAGCCGTGGCGGCGGATTTGGCGGCGGCGGTTTCAGCGGCGGCAGCCATTGTGCCTGCGCCAGCAGCTGTGCCTGCGCCTGTGCCTGTGCCTGCGCCGGCGGCGGCCGTGCCGGATGCAGCGCCAAAAACCTCTACGGCGCCATCCATTTGGATAAAGATTCCAGCGAAAAATTGAGCTGACCCACAAAAAAGCACCCCACCGGGGGTGCTTTTTTCGTCGCCTGTATAATGCACGCCGCATCTTTGGCAAAAAGCTCTGTCATTGCAAACCAGCGCGCACGCTGGCTGTGGCAATCCGTTTTCCCCCCCAGCGCCGCCGGTTTTTATGTCTCCGACGACTCCCTTTCTTTCTGCGGCGAAAGAAAGGGAGGAAAGAACGCCGCCAAAACCAAGGTTTTGGAATCCTTTCCGCGGCTGAAGTGCCGTCCACGCCGGTTTCCTGCTGCCTCGCGAATGGGTCTGTACAAAACTTGTGCCGTGCTTTCGTATCGTCTCTGCGCCTCCATCCGCTGTCCGCCCACTTGTGCCAGCACCCATACTCTGCGTAGGGGCGGGCTTCTACCTCGCCCGCCCGGACTTTCACCGCACGCTTTGTACCCTGCCCGTAGGGGCACCCCTCGCGGTCGCCCGTTTGCACCAGCTCCCACGCCCCCCGTAGGGCGGGGTGACCACACCCCGCCGCCGATAACCACCGCATCCCATGTAAAAATTCCTGTCATTGCGAAGCCGGTTCGCAAACTGGCTGTGGCAATCCGTAATATCCCCGCTCCATACCCCCTGCACCCGCCCCAGCAAAAAAAGCCCTCCCATCCGCCAATGGATGGGAAGGCTTTCTCTCACATCTCCGCATACTGCCGCTTCAGAAACGACAGGAAATATCTTGCCGCCGTGTTGGCCGCCGGGGGCGCCTTCACCGCCACGCCCAGCCGTCGGGACACCGGCTGCGCCAGCGGGATCACCCGCACCTGGCCCTCATAGCCCGCCAGGGAAAAGGCCGACAACACCGACACGCCCAGGCCCCCTGCCACCATGGACAATATGGCCGCGTCGTCTGAGGCCGTCACCTCCACCCTTGCCGCGTCCTGGGGCAGCAGCCGTTCCACATACTGCTCCGGAGAGGAGAGAAACGGCTCCTGCACCAGCCGCTCCAGGGAGATGGTCTCCTCCTCCCAATCGAAGTCCGGCGGCACCACCGCTACCAGGGGCGTATCCGTCAGGGGTGTCCAGTAAAAGCCCTTGCCGCAGACCTCGTCCACCAGGGCCAGCTGGATATTTTCCTCCTCCAGCTCCGCCGCCAGCTCGTAGCCCCGCACCAGCACATCTACCTGGATCTCCGGGTGGATCCTGCGGAACCTGCGCAGCAGCTCCGGCAGCCGGGCCCGGGCGATGCTGGCAAAGCAGCCGATGCGCAGGGTATTCTCGTGGAGCCTGCCCTGGGCCGCCGCCTCCCGGCGCAGTGCCTCCCCCGCGTCGATCACCGCCTGCATGTAGGGCAGCAGCTTCTTCCCCTCCTCCGACAGCCGCACGCCGCGGCTGTCGCGCACCAGCAGGGTGCAGCCCAGCTCGGCCTCCAGCCGGTTCACCATATGCGTCATGGCCGACTGTGTGTAGCCCAATTGCGCCGTCGCCTTGCCAAAGCTGCCGCACTGCACTGCCGTCAGCAGCGCTCGCAGCTTCTTATCGTTCATAATTGCCTCTCCTTCGCATCTGTGAGAACAGAATTACCTGTGTATATTTTTCACAAAATTCCTCAATTTATTTTTCAATATATCACAACCTCATGACCTTTTCAATCTTGCGTTTGTTAACAATCTGCCAACTTTTCCGGCCGATTCACAGAGTATTTTTTCTGCATTCGATTTTCTTCATGGCCCCATAGAAAACATTCATTTCCGTTGCCATGAAAAAAATGATACCCTTTATTTAAGCCTTGCATGACTTGGCAGGGCAAACAGATCGAAACATTGAGGATTTGAGGGGTTTTATAATGAGCAAACAAAAGAAAGGCAGCTTTTTCCGCGATGTGATCGTGGTAGGCTTCGCGCTGTTTTCCATGTTTTTCGGCGCGGGCAATGTGGTTTTCCCGCCCTATTTGGGCATGGAGTCCGGCCAGCAGTGGCTGGCGGGCTTTTCCGCTTACTACATCGCTGACATCGGCCTGGCTCTGCTGGGTATGTTCGCGCTGCTGCGGGTGGGCAGCAGCGAGGCGGTGCTGCATCGCGCAGGTCGGGTGCCCGCCGAAATTCTGATGTGTGCCATTATTCTGTGCATTGGGCCTATGGTGGCCATCCCCCGCACCTCCGCCAGCACCTATGAAATGGCCATCGCCCCTAACCTGCCCGGCGTGTCTCCGGTGCTGTTCTCCGTTTTGTTCTTTGCGTTGATCCTGGCCCTGTGTCTCCGGGAGTCCGCCGTGGTGGACATTGTGGGCAAGATCCTCACGCCACTGCTGCTGGTGGGCCTGTTTGCCATCATTCTCAAGGGCATCTTCAGCCCCCTGGGCGATATTACCTCTGCCCCGCAGATTGCCAACGTCACCGTTACCGGCATCAAGTCCGGCTACCAGACTATGGACGCCCTGGCCGCCCTGCCCTTTGGCATTATCGTGCTGCAGAGCGTCACCGATAAGGGCTACACCGGAGGCAAGTCCAAGCTGCGCATCGTAGGCGGCGGCGCCGTGCTGGCGGGCGTGCTGCTGCTGGCCGTTTATATGGGCCTGGCCTATTTGGGCGCCACTGTTTCCAGCCGGTATACCGGCGCCGTGGGCCGTGCCGAGCTTGTCATGGCCATCGTGAAGGCCCTCCTGGGCAAGGGCGGCATGGTCATCTTCGGCATCGTCGTGGGCCTGGCCTGCGTTACCACAGCCATCGCTCTCACCAGCTCCGCCGCCGCGTATTTTTCCGAGCTGTGCCGGGGTAAGGTGAATTACAAGGTGTTCGTGGTCATCATCTGTGTGTTCAGCGCCGTGGTGTCCAACCTGGGTCTGGACCGCATCGTCTCCATCGCCGCCCCGGTGCTGGATGTAGTGTATCCCCCCGCCCTGGTGCTCATTCTCATTTCTCTGCTGATGCCCAAGGTCTCCGACTTTGTCAGCCGGGCCGCCACCCTGGGTGCCCTGCTCACCAGCGTCCTGTGTACGATTCACCTCTATGTGGATAAGCTCACCTTCCTGGAGGCTCTGCCCCTATACGACCTGGGCCTGAGCTGGATCCTTCCCGCTGTTATCTTCGGAGCCGCCGCCGCGCTGCTGGCCCCTCTCTTCCGGTCCCGTGAGTCTGGCGCCCCGGTACCTCAGAAGGAACACTGACGGCATAGGCCGTTTTCTCCCCCAAAGCAAAAGCCGCCCCCGAGGGGCGGCTTTTGCTTTTGTATAAAAGATGTGACCATGCGTAAGGAGCCATATAAACATCATTCCGCTTTCCCGTACCCCCTTGTTGCCCGTCGGGCGGGGTTGTCCTGTTGCGGTGCCCAAAATTTCTGCGCTGCCTAACGGCGGGCGCCCCCAATTTTGACTGCGGCC
>CAVKFX010000092.1:0-11692 GCA_963655625.1 uncultured Eubacteriales bacterium
CCGCTATATTGCAACAAACGATGATGGAGAGTAGTACTCCCGTGCGGGATGCCCAGAGAGGAAACGGTCGGTGTAAGTTTCCGTGACGGCAGGGAGGAAGTCGCTCCGGAGTTTTGCCGCCCAGCGAGAGCAAGCGGCAGCGGTCAGCCGCCGTTATCAGGTTTTGAGTGCGGAGGGGTCCCCTCCGAACACAGGTGGTACCACGGACTATATTTATGGTTCGCCCTGTTTTGCTTTTGCGGCAAGACAGAGCGGGCTTTTTGTTTTGCCAAATTTCGGAAAAGGAGAGTTCACTATGAGAAAAGAATTACCCAAGGTCTATGACCCCCGGGATGTGGAGCCCCGGATCTACCAGATGTGGATGGACGGCGGCTGCTTTAAGGCGGAGCCAAATCCTGATAAGAAGCCGTTTTCCATCGTCATGCCGCCCCCGAACGTCACCGGCCAGCTGCATATGGGACACGCTATGGACTCCACCCTGCAGGACATCCTCACCCGCTTCAAGCGGATGCAGGGGTATGAAGCTCTATGGCTGCCCGGCACCGACCACGCCGGCATCGCCACCCAAATTAAGGTGGAGGAGAACCTGCGCAAGGAGGAAGGCCTTACCCGCCACGACCTGGGCCGCGAAAAGTTTTTAGAGCGAGTCTGGGAATGGAAGGAGAAATACGGCAACCGTATCGTGCAGCAGCAAATGAAGATGGGCGCCTCCTGCGATTGGGACCGCAGCCGCTTCACCATGGACGAGGGCTGCTCCCGGGCTGTGCGGGAGACCTTCTGCGAGCTGTATGACAAGGGCCTCATTTATAAGGGCAGCCGTATCATTAACTGGTGCCCCCATTGCCTGACGGCCCTGTCTGATGCTGAGGTGGAGTACACTGATAAGCCCGGCCACCTTTGGTATGTGCGCTATCCGCTTACCGACGGCAGCGGTGACATTGTCATCGCCACCACCCGACCCGAGACTATGATGGGAGACACGGGCGTGGCTGTGAACCCGGGGGACGAGAAGTTTAAGCATCTTATCGGCAAGACTTGTATCCTGCCTATTATGAACCGGGAGATCCCTATTGTGGGCGACGAATACTGCGAGATCGGCTTCGGTACCGGCGCCGTGAAGATGACCCCCGCACATGACCCCAACGACTTTGAGGTTGGCCTGCGGCATAACCTGGAGGTGATCCGGGTCATCGCCGATGACGGCACCATCAACGAAAACGGCGGTCCCTACAACGGCATGGACCGCTATGAGTGCCGCAAGGCCATTGTGAAGGACCTGGAGGAGCAGGGCTACCTCATTAAGGCTGAGCCCTATTCTCACAATGTTGGTACCTGCTACCGCTGCCACAACGACGTGGAGCCTCTAATCTCCGCCCAGTGGTTCGTGAAGATGGCGCCCCTGGCCAAGGAGGCCATCCGCGTGGTGGAGGACGGAACCATTAAGTTCGTACCCGAGCGCTTCACCAAGACTTATATCAATTGGATGGAAAACGTCCATGATTGGTGCATTTCCCGTCAGCTTTGGTGGGGCCACCAGATTCCCGCCTGGTACTGCGATGATTGCGGCCACATCAATGTCAGCCGCCAGGATCCTACCCAGTGCGAGAAGTGCGGCAGCACCCACCTGACCCGGGACGAGGACGTGCTGGACACCTGGTTCTCCTCGGCGCTGTGGCCGTTTTCCACTCTGGGCTGGCCCGATACGGAGTCGGCTGACCTGAAGTATTGGTACCCCACCTCCGTCATGGTCACCGGCTACGACATCATTTTCTTCTGGGTGGCCCGGATGATCTTCTCCGGCATGGAGCAGATGAAGAAGGAACCCTTCCAGACCGTGTTTATCCACGGTCTGGTCCGGGACGATAAGGGCCGCAAGATGTCCAAGTCCCTGGGCAACGGCATCGATCCCCTGGAGATGGCGGAGCAGTACGGCGCCGACGCTCTGCGCTTTAACCTCATCACCGGCAACAGCCCCGGCAACGACATGCGCTTCTATGTGGAAAAGTGCGAGGCCATGCGGAACTTTGCCAATAAGATCTGGAACGCATCCCGGTTCGTGATGATGAATCTGACCATCGACAAGGTGGAGCTGCCCGAGAAGCTGGAGCTGGAGGACAAATGGATCCTCAGCAAGCTCAACACCCTCATCCGCGAGGTCACGGACAATATGGATGCCTTTGAGCTGGGTGTGGCCTCCGCCAAGATCTATGACTTCATTTGGGACACCTATTGCGATTGGTATATCGAGCTGACCAAGACCCGCCTTAACGGCGAGGATGAAGGTGCCAGGCTGGCGGCGGAGAACGTGCTGTGCTATGTGTTGCTGCGCATCCTGGAGCTGCTGCATCCCTTCATGCCGTTTATCACGGAGGAGATCTGGCAGGCTCTGCCTCATGAAGGGGATTATCTGATCCGTGCCAAGTGGCCCGAGTATCATCCCGAGTTTGACTTCCGTGCTGAGGAGCAGGCTATGGAGGCGGTCAAGGACGCTATTTCTGCCGTCCGTGCCCGTCGGTCCGAGATGAACGTGCCGCCAAGCAAGAAGGCACAGATGATCATCGTCTCCGACCATGCGGAAGACTACCGCCTGGGCGAGCACTTCATCAAGCGTATGGCTTACGCCAGCGAGCTCACCGTAACGGATGCGTCTCCCGCGGATCTCACGGGCCTGGTCACTGTGGTGACCCATGGCGCCAATGTCTATCTGCCTCTGGCGGAGCTGGTGGACTTTGAAAAGGAGCTGGACCGCATTGCTAAGGAGCGAGCGAAGGCCGCTGAGAACCTTGCGCGCATTGAGCAGAAGCTCAGCAACGAGAAGTTCGTCTCCAAGGCACCCGAAGCAGTGGTGAACGCCGAGCGGGAAAAAGCGGAGAAGGCCCGGGCCCTCATTGCCAAGCTGGATGAGTCCGCCGCCGCTATGAGAGGCTGAGCGCCGACAGAGATAAAAAGGCAAGATCATATATAAAAAGGTAAGGGCGGCACGAAATCGTGCCGCCCTTACCTTTTTGGGTCACCGGAAATGCGGAAGATCTATGTGCCGGAAAAGATGAGCGTGCGCGGGAAACCCAAGAAAGGTGACTGCCTTTGTTGTACGGTCATCCACAGAGGTGCGGAGGATAAAACAGAAAAATGGCCGGCACAGGACTGTGCCGGCCATTTTTCTGTATTGGATCTTGAGGAGAGAAAAGAAAGGCAATGAATTTATGCCGCGCTGTGGGCATTGCGGTGAGCGGCGTCCTCTTCATGGCGCAACTCCAGCAGACCAGCCTTGCTGGCAGCCCAAGTGCCAATGGCGCCGAAGACCAGGGGCAGATACATACCTGCCTCGCGGATAGGCGCGTCGGCGGCGGCCATCAGGAAAGCGGTTGCAACGACCAGGATCAGAGAAACGATAGCAGTCATAATGTAAGCGTCCATGTTTTTCATAATAAATGCCTCCTAGAAAATGGATCAACTTGAAACTTTTTCCTGTCTGTGACTGTATAGTAGGTTTTTTAACAAGAAAAGTAAAGCGTCAGAATATTACAATTGCTATCAGCATTACTTATAGCCTGAAGCCATACAGCAAGAAGCATAAAAGCAGAGTTTTTTAACGACTGCAAGGTTCTTCGACAAAAAAATATCGGGAGAAAAAGTATAATCATTGTAGGCTGATGCCCACGGTGATTTTTTTACGGGAAGTGATAAAAATGCAAGTGAAAGCAGAAAGCGCGGATCGCAGGCTGCGGCTGTGCCTATCCGGCGAGCTGGATCACCATGCCGCCCGCCAGCTTATGAAAAGCATCGCAAACGAACTGGAATATGCGCTGCCGCTGGAGGTCATCCTGGATTTTTCCGGCGTGACCTTCATGGACAGCTCCGGCATTGCCGTAGCGCTGCATACGCTGCAGCAGGTAAAGCAGCTGGGCGGAAAAATGCGGATCGTGAATCCATCGGCGCAGGTGAAAAAGGTGTTTTTTGCGGCCGGTATCCAAAGAATGATCGAAATGGAGGATGCAGATGAAAAGTGAAAATCAGGTTACGCTGGAATTTCCCAGCCGCAGCAGCAATGAAGCCTTCGCCCGAGTAGCGGCGGCGGGCTTTGCCATGCAGTTAGACCCCACCCTGGAGGAGCTGGGTGACATCAAAACGGCGGTCAGTGAGGCAGTGACCAACGCCATTGTTCATGGCTATCCGGAGGATTTTGGACGGATCGTCATGAAGCTGCGGATCCGGGAGGGAAACATCCTGGAGATCGTTGTCAAGGACTGGGGCGTGGGCATTGCGGATGTGGAGCAGGCCCGGAAGCCCATGTTCACCACCGGAAACGATGAGCGCAGCGGCATGGGCTTCACCATTATGGAGAGCTTCATGGATACGCTGCGTGTGCGGTCAGCGCTGCAGAAAGGGACAACGGTGACTATGCGCAAGCGGATATCCACCCGGCTGGGGGAGCGAAAATGAGTGACAGCAGACTGGCTCTGCTGGATCGGGCACAGTCGGGGGACAGTGATGCCTGCGAAAAAATGCTGGCGGAAAACAGCGGGCTGATCTGGGCCGTGGTACGGCGATACTACGGCTGCGGGGCAGATCCGGAGGACCTGTATCAGCTGGGATGCATAGGATTTATAAAGGCTGTAAAGGGTTTTGACATTACATACGGAACGCAGTTTTCAACCTATGCAGTGCCGAAGATCGCAGGAGAAATTCGGCGATTTTTACGGGATGATGGGCCGGTGAAGGTGGGGCGCACACTGCGGGAAAGAGGACAAAGCATCTGGTCAGCCCGACAGCGGCTGCGCGCCACCTTGGGACGGGAACCGAGGCTTTCGGAGGTTGCCGCCGAGACCGGGTGGAGCGCCGAGGAGATCGCTGCGGCGGAACTGGCCGTCTCCGCGCCGGAGTCGCTGCAGCAGGAGACGGCGGAGGGCCTGACGCTGGAATCCACCCTGGGCACAGACGCACCGGAAGAATCCCTGGTTGAAAAAATCGCGCTCCGGGAGGCCATACGGGCCCTTCCGGAGCGGGAGCGGGAAACGATTTATCTTCGGTTCTTCAAATGCATGACCCAGGAGCAGGCGGCGCGGATCCTGGGAGTGTCGCAGGTGCAGGTATCCCGTCTGGAGCGTAAGGGAGTGACGCATCTGCGGGAGATGCTTCGGGAATGAAGGCACTCTCAGACTGAAACTCCGTCATGGTACTGCGGTAGCGCTTGGGCAAAAATGTGTTCTGGCAGCGCGGATTGTGCCGATCTTCAATGGCAACGGTGTCAAAAAATGTTTTCCACAGCTGGCGGTATCTCGCCTCCTGCTCGTCCGGCGGCGCCAGTGTCAGAGAATCGGCCCGCACAATGCGGGATCGCCCCCCGCTGTATAAAAGCAGCTCTTCATGTGTGCGGTCATACAGGAAAAAGGATTCATTGGCGTAACGGCTGCAGAAGTGACCCCGCAGAAAGGGGAGCACCCGGTTTTTGGGCTCGATCTCGGCGCCTAATATGCCGCTGAAGTCGGAGAAGCGCACAAAGCCCCGGAGCTTTTCCAGCTCACCGGATAAATGACGGACGGCTTTATATAACGGGAAGCAGGCTTCATCAGATGTGCGGCGCAAAAACTGCGGGCCATCGGCATAGAGCTTTTGGACGAAACGATACAGACAGACCTCTCTGTCCGCCATGCAGGTGTGAAAGGCCCGGTAGAGCAGGCGCGCCGCTCTGCCCGAGCGGCTTTCAATGCTGCGCAGGATACGGCTGCTGTGGGTGAGATCCGTTTCTACGCAGCGGACGGGATAAAGAGTGAGAACGGGAAATTCCTCATTGTCGGCAAAGGCAATGGGGAATTCTTTATTTACATAACTTTCGTAAATGCAGCAGAGAAACCCCTCATAGCTGCCGTCATATTCATAAACCATGTCGATCCAGGACATTGCGTTCACCCCGTTGCGTCAAAGAGAGATAGCTGCTGTGCGGCCGGAGCAGGCAGACTGCCGCGCTCTACGGCCTGCAGCTGAAGGGCCAGGGTATCGGCGGTGAAATGAAGCCCTTCCCGCATACGTCCGCCGCATAGGATAAAAAACTGCGCTCTCTTGAGTACGATCCCCATTTTTTTCAGGTCGTCAAAGTGAAGGAGACCCGTCCGCCGGGCGGAAAGTATGCGCCGGGCGCCGGTGGGGCCGATACCGGGAACGCGCAGAAGCCGGCCTAAGTCGGCGGTCATGATCTCCACAGGAAACTGCTCCGGATGGGTGATGGCCCAGTAGCATTTTGGATCCAGCATGGGGTCGAAATTCGGGTGCTGGTCATCCAGAAGTTCTTCTGCCCGGAAACCGTAAAACCGCAGGAGCCAATCCGCCTGATACAGCCGATGCTCCCGCAGAAGCGGCGGCTTGGTGTGCAGCGCAGGGAGGAGGGGATTTTCCACAACAGGCACATACGCGGAATAAAAGACCCGCTTGAGCCGATAGCGGGCGTACAGCGACTCGGTCAAGTGCAGGATGTGCCGGTCGCTATCCTCCGTGGCGCCCACAATGAGCTGTGTGCTCTGCCCGGCCGGAGCAAAAGCGGGGGCGTGGCGGTACTTCACAAGCTCCTCTTTATTTTGCCGACCCTGAGCCTCAATGAGCCGCATAGGCGCAAGAATAGCAGCCTTGCTCTTGTCCGGGGCCAGGGAGGCCAGCCCCTTTTGGGACGGCAGCTCAATATTCACGCTGAGACGGTCCGCCAGATAGCCCAGCCGCTGCACCAGCTCCGGGCTTGTGCCGGGGATGGCTTTGGCGTGGATATAGCCGTTGAAGCCGTATTCCTGCCGCAGCAGGCGCAGGGCTTCTATCATGCGCAGGGTGGTATAGTCCGGGTCGCGCAGGATGCCGCTGGAGAGAAAAAGTCCCTCAATATAGTTGCGGCGATAGAACTGAATGGTCAGCTCGGCCAGCTCCCGGGGGGTAAAGGCGGTGCGGCGGGTATCATTGCTGCGGCGGTTGACACAGTACTTACAGTCATACACGCAGTAATTGGTCATGAGCACCTTCAGCAGGGAGATGCAGCGCCCGTCAGCGGAAAAGCTGTGGCAGCAGCCGGCGATGGAGGAGGATGTATTGCCGATCATCCCGGGGCGCGAGCTGCGCTTGACGCCGCTGGATGTGCAGGCGGCGTCATATTTGGCGGCGTCCGTGAGAATGGTCAGCTTATCCAGCAGATCCATTTCAGGCGGCGTTGCGCCGACTGCGGGGCTGATCCACCCGCTCGATCAGGCGCATGAGCTGGCCGGAAAAGGCGGCCACACCGATGATTGTAATGATCCATCCGAAAGTCGTCATAGTGAGTTCCTCCAAATAAAACTTTTGTTCTATTTGTAATTATAAATCGAACAAGAGTTCTTGTCAAGAGGAAGTCGAACAAAAATTCGATTTTTTTATTTAGGCGGTTGACCGGAGGGGAGAATTGATATAAAATAGGAGTGAAATCAAAAGAGAGAGGCCAATATGAACGAATTAGAAAGACGATTTATAACCGCCCGGCGCAAGGCCATTGAGCTGGATTACAAGCGGCTCAATCCCATGCAGCGGGAGGGTGTGCTGACCACCGAGGGGCCGCTGCTGCTGCTGGCGGGTGCGGGCTCCGGCAAGACCACGGTGCTTATTAACCGGGTGGCAAATCTGCTGCGCTACGGGCGTGGCAGCGAAACAGAGGAGATCCCCATTCCCATCTCCGAGGATGAGGTGGCGTTTCTTGAGCAGTATATCAAGGATCCCCAGGAGGAGATGCGGCCCGTGATGCAGTATCTGTGTGCCGTGCAGCCGGCCCGGCCCTGGGAGGTGCTGGCCATCACCTTTACCAATAAGGCCGCCGGGGAGCTAAAGGAGCGCCTGGAGCGGATGCTGGGAGAGGAGGCCCTGGATGTGTGGGCGGCCACCTTCCACGCTGCCTGCGTGCGCATCCTACGTCGGGATATTGATAAGCTGGGCTACGATCGCAACTTCACCATCTATGATACCGACGACTCCAAGCGGGTCATCAAGGACATCCTCAAAGACTTGGGGCTGGAGGAAAAGCAGTTTCCTACCCGGGAGATCCTGTCGGTGATCTCCAACGCCAAGGGGGACATGCTCTCCCCGGAGGAGTTCTGCCAGCTGTGGGAGCAGCGGGGAGATTGGCGGAAAATCAGGGTCGGTAAAGTATATAGGCTTTACAATCAAAAACTCCGGGAGGCCAACGCCCTGGACTTTGACGACATCATCCTGCACACGGTGACCCTGCTGCAGAGCGACAAGGAAGTGCGGGTATACTATCAGAATAAGTTCCGCTATATACTTATTGACGAGTACCAGGATACCAACCACTTGCAGTTCCTCCTGGCGGGCCTGCTGACGGGCCCTCACGGAAATATCTGCGTAGTGGGCGACGACGACCAGAGCATTTACCGCTTCCGGGGCGCGGACATCACCAACATCCTCAGTTTCGAGCAGCGCTATAAGAACGCCCGGACCATCCGGCTGGAGCAGAATTACCGCTCCACCCAAAATATTTTGGACGCGGCCAACGCGGTGATCCGCAACAACGAGGGCCGCAAGGGCAAGACCCTGTGGACCCAGAACGGCGCCGGGGACCTGGTAAGCATCAAGACCTGCTACAACGAGAGTGACGAGGCTAACTTTGTGGTGGGGGACATCATGACCCGCTACAACCGGGGCGCCAACTGGAAGGATAACGCCATTCTGTACCGGATGAACGCCCAGTCCAACGCTCTGGAATATGCCTTCAAGCGCAACGGCGTACCCTATAAGATCGTGGGCGGCGTGAAGTTCTTCGACCGGGCGGAAGTAAAGGACATGTTGGCATATCTGTGCGTGATCTGCAACCCGGCGGATGATCTGCGCCTGCGGCGGATCATCAATGTGCCCTCCCGGAAGATCGGTGGCGCGTCCTTGGAAAAGGCCCAGGCTATTGCGGCGGCGGAAGGGAAGCCTCTGTTTGAGATCGTCCGCACCGCCCGGAATTACCCAGAGCTGAAGTCCGCCGCCGGGCGGATGGAGGATTTCGGGCAGCTGATCCTGGAGCTGCGGGCCCTGTGCGACCAGCTGGAGTTGGTGGAATTTTACGGCAGGGTCTGCCAAATGTCCGGCTATGTGCAGATGCTGCAGGAAAAGAACGACATGGAGAGCCGGGGGCGGCTGGAGAACGTGCAGGAGCTGGCCTCCAGCATCAGCGCTTTCCTGGAAAACGACCCGGACGACCCGTCCCTGGCGGGCTTCCTCAACGATGTGGCCCTGTATACCGACCTGGACGGCCAGTCCGACAGTGACAACTGCGTGACGCTGATGACCATGCACAGCGCCAAGGGACTGGAATTTGACCATGTGTATGTCACCGGCATGGACGAGGGGGTGTTCCCCGGGAACCGGGCCATGGGAGAGCAGGAGGAAATGGAGGAGGAGCGCAGGCTTTGCTATGTAGCTATGACCCGTGCCCGCAAAACTCTGACCATGACCAATGTGCGCCAGCGGATGCTCTTCGGCCAGACAGAGCCGAAGATGCCCTCCCGATTCCTGGAGGAGATCCCGGCGGAGAATATGCGCTGGATCGGAAAGCCGGAGCCGAGAAAGGCGCTCCAGTGGGACGATGACAGGAATGACAACTGGTCCGGCGGCTGGGGTAATGCGCCCCACAGCACATATAAAACTACGGAGAGCAAGCAGCAGACAAGGCAAAAGCCTTCACAGCATTCCGCGGCGGCCCGGCGGGCGCCTGCGGCCGCTTCCGCGCCGCTGATGCAGCTGAAGGCCGGGGACCAGATACGCCACAGCGCCTTTGGCCAGGGTATGGTGCTAAGCGTGCGGCCCATGGGCGGTGATGCACTCATTGAGGTGGCCTTTGATAAGGTGGGCACCAAGAAGCTGATGCTCAAGGCCGCCGGGGCCCATCTGACCAAATTGTAAGGAGGCAGCCATGCAGATAGAAGGACTGTCCTGGTATCCGGGACACATGACGAAAACCAAGCGGATGATCGTGGCGGAAATGGGCCACATGGACGCCGTGTGCGAGATTTTGGACGCGCGGATCCCCATTTCCAGCCGCAATCCCGATGTGGACGAAATGACGGCGGGGAAGCCCCGGCTGGTGGTGCTGAACCGTGTGGACCAGGCCGATCCTAAGGAGACGGCTCGCTGGGCGGCGTATTTCCGGGGAAAGGGCTACGCAGTGCTGGAGTCTAATGCCAAAAACGGCGTGGGCACGGCCCAGTTTGCCGCCGCCGTGCGGGAGCTGCTGAAGGATAAGCTCCGGGCCTACGCCGACAAGGGCCAGGTGGGCCGCGTGGTGCGGGTGATGGTGCTGGGCATCCCCAATGTGGGCAAATCCACCTTTATTAATAAGGTAGCCAGGCGCAAGACCGCCAAGGCCGAGGACCGTCCCGGCGTCACCCGCAGCAAGCAGTGGGTCCCTGTGGACAGCACCCTGGAGCTGCTGGACACCCCCGGCATGCTCTGGCCGAAATTCGAGGATGTGAACGTGGGGATGCATCTTGCCTTCACCGGCGCCATCAAGGACGACGTAATGGACATTGAGGAGCTGGGCAGCTGTCTTATGGAGTACTTGGGCAGGCACTATGCCGAGGTCATTCGGGAGCGGTACAAGGTAGAGCCCCAAGAGGGGGAAATGGGCTACGACCTGCTGACCCGGGCCGGGCGCAAGCGGGGCTTTCTCATGCGGGGCGCCGAAGTGGATACCGAGCGCATGAGCCGGGTTTTGCTGGATGAATTTAGGGCTGGCAAGTTAGGACGCTTTACACTGGAAACGGTGGAGGATGTGAAATAAATGACCGAGAAAACGGACCTGTGGCAGATGGAGCGGGAGCTGATGGAGCAGGGGGCGGAGATCATCTGCGGCTGTGACGAGGCCGGGGCCGGGCCTTTGGCGGGGCCGGTGTACGCCGCGGCGGTGATCCTGCCGCCCTACTGCCAAATAGAGGGCCTCAACGACAGCAAAAAGCTCACGGAGAAAAAACGGGAGGCCCTGTATGAGGTCATCACCCGGACGGCCGTCTGCTGGGCGGTGGCACGGGTGGAGGCGGCGGAGATCGATGCCACGGACATTTTAAGTGCCCGGATGAAGGCCATACAGCAGGCCATGGACGCCTTGACCATTCAGCCCGAGGTAGCCCTCATTGACGGCAACCGGGACAAGGGCCGCAGCGCATCCATCACCACGCCCCATAAGCTGGTGGTGGGCGGCGACGGCAAGAGCGCCGGCATCGCCGCTGCGTCCATCCTGGCCAAGGTGAGCCGAGACCGGTTCGTGGCCGGTGAGCTGAACGAGCGCTATCCCCAGTATCAGTTTGCCAAACACAAGGGATACCCAACCAAGCTGCATTATGAAATGTTGGATAAATTTGGCCCCTGCCCGGAGCACAGGCGCAGCTTCCTGAAGAAGTGGGAGGAAAAGCGCATATGAGCCGCTGCATAGGGACCTGGGGCGAGGCGCAGGTGGCAAACTACCTGCGCAGGAAAAAGTTTCGTCTGGTGGCGCACAGCTACCATTGCCGCTTCGGGGAGATCGACCTCATCGCCATGGACGGAAATACCCTCTGCTTCGTGGAGGTGAAAACCCGGAGCAATCTGGCCGTGGGTCTGCCCCGGGACTATGTTACTGCCGCCAAGCGGGAGCGCATTCGGAAAACAGCGCTGTTTTACCTCAGCGAGAAAAATCTGGACTGCCCGGTAC
>CAVKFX010000093.1:0-5522 GCA_963655625.1 uncultured Eubacteriales bacterium
GTACCAGCTCTTTGAGGAGACCGTCTATAAGGACATCTCCTTCGGCCCGAAGAACATGGGCCTGGAGGGGGAGGAGATCGACCGACGGGTGCGCCAGGCGGCGGCCTTTGCGGGCATTGACGAGGAGATGCTGGAAAAATCGCCCTTTGAGCTCTCCGGCGGGCAGAAGCGCCGGGTGGCCATTGCCGGCGTCATCGCCATGGAGCCCAAGGTGCTGATCCTGGACGAGCCCACGGCGGGATTGGATCCCCGGGGGCGGGAGGCCATTTTGGCCCAGCTGCGCTCATACCATAAGCAGAAGGGCAACACCGTCATCCTGGTGAGCCACTCCATGGAGGAGATCGCCCGGAACGTGGACCGCATCGTGGTCATGAACCACTCTCATAAGCTCATGGACGGCGCACCGGAGGAGGTATTCTCCCGGGCGGATGAGCTGCTGCAGGTGGGCCTGGACGTGCCCCAGGTCACCAAGGTGGCCATGGAGCTTCAAAAGCGCGGCCTGCTGGCAGACAGCAGCGTGTATACCATTGACGAGCTTGTGCGCCGCCTCCTGGCGCTGAAGGGAGGCGAGGCAGCATGCTGAAGGACATTACCCTGGGCCAGTTTTTCCCCGGCAATACCATCGTACACCGGCTGGATCCCCGGACGAAGATTTTGGCGGTGATCCTGTATATCGTGGCCCTGTTCAGCGCGGACAGCGTGCTGACCTACGTTTTGGCGGCGGCGGTGCTGGCGCTGTGCATTTTGGTGTCTAAGGTACCGTTTAAGTCCCTGACCAAGGGCCTCAAGCCTATTCTCATCATTGTTATCTTCACGGCCGTTATGAACCTGTTTTTCACCAAGGGTACGGCTATTTGCGATGTGTGGCTGCTGCGGCACATCACCTGGGAGGGCCTGACGGCGGCGGCGAAGATGATGGTGCGCATTGTGATGCTCATTATGGGCACCTTCCTCTTGACCTACACCACCAGCCCCATCTCTCTCACGGATGGGCTGGAATCCCTGCTGGGCTTTTTGAAGAAGATCAAGGTGCCGGTCCATGAGCTGAGCATGATGATGTCCATCGCTCTGCGTTTCATCCCAACCCTCATTGAGGAGACGGATAAGATCATGTCTGCCCAAAAGGCCCGGGGCGCGGACTTTGAATCCGGGAACATCTTCCAGCGTGCCAAGGCGTTGGTGCCGATCCTGGTGCCGCTGTTCATCTCCGCCTTCCGCCGGGCCGACGAATTGGCCACGGCCATGGAATGCCGCTGCTATCACGGCGGCGAGGGCCGCACGGCCCTGCATGTGCTGCACTATAGGACGGCGGACTGGCTGACTCTGGCGGGCTTTGTGGCCCTGGCGGCAGGCGTCATCGTGCTGGGCAAATTCGGCCTGTGACAGGCTGAGAAAGGATGCGCTATGCGGAATATTGCACTGATACTCATGTATAACGGCACGGCCTATCACGGCTGGCAGGTGCAGAAAACCGAAAGGACCGTGGCCGAGACTCTGGAAAAGGGCCTCAGCATGGTGTGCGGGGAGAAGATCAAGTGCGTGGGCTGCGGCCGCACCGACGCCGGGGTACATGCGGAATACTATGTGGCCAATTTCCATACCGGCTCCCGTATCCCCGTGGAGCGCATCCCTTTCGCGGTGAACACCCACATCCCCGAGGACATCGTGGTGCGCCGGGCCTATGAGGTGGCGGAGGATTTCAACGCCATCGGCTCCTGCATCAAAAAGGAATATACCTACCGCATTTACAATTCCCGCATCAAGAATCCTTTCTACGTCCACCGGGCGTATTTCTACCCCAAGCGGCTGGACGAGACGGTCATGGACCGGGCGGCCCGGATGTTCGAGGGTACCCACGATTTTGCTGCGGTGCGGTCCGTGGGCACCAACGTCAGTAGCACCGTGCGCACCATCCATTACTGCCGGGTGGAGCGGCGGGGGGAGCTGCTGGAACTGAAGGTGTGCGCCAACGGATTCCTGTATAATATGGTGCGGGCCATCACCGGCACGGTACTCTATGCCGCCGAGGGCAAGCTCCGGCCGGAGGATATCCCGGAGATCTTGGATTCCGGCAACCGCACCCTGGCGGGCCCCACGGCGCCGCCGGGCGGTCTGTATCTCACACGGGTCTGGTATGAGGATGAGAGACTGAATGGAACAGATGAAATTTGAAATGGGCGACCTGCAGCAGGACGCCCCCAAGCGAATGAGAAAACGGCGGCCGCCCCGAAAAAAGGTGCGGGGGCTGCTGATCGTTATTGCCGTGGTGCTGGCGGTGGTGGCGGCCTTTGTGCTGCTGGACCGCACCGCCTTTGACGGCCTGCGCCGGAGCATTGCCTACATGCAGGCGGAAAAGGACGAGAGCGGCTGCGCCAAGCTCTATCAGTACAGCGGCGACGGCGACAGTTGCTACGCCGACCTGAACGGCAGCCTGCTGGTGGCCTCCGGCAAGGAGATCACCCTGCTGGATGACAAGGGAAACACCGTGTACCACACGGCCCTGCAGGTGAGCCGGGTGGCCGTCTCCGCGGAGGACGGCTATGCGGCGGTGTATGAGATCGGCGGGAAGAGCCTGTACCTGCTGGACCGTAAGGGCCTGGTGAAGGACATGACCCTGGAGGGGGAGATCTTCGCCGTGGAAATGGGCCGGGGTGGCCAATTTGCCGTGACCCTGAAAAAAACAGGATATAAAACCGCCGTGACTGTCTATAATGGCAAGGGTGAGCCGCTGTATGCCTTCAACTCCGCCCAAAAATATCTTATGACGGCCGCCGTGTCGGAAAACGGGAAATATATGGCGGCTGCGGCTATGGGCCAGGACAGCGGCAGCTTTGTCAGCTCTCTGCAGATCTATAAGCTCACCTCGGATGCCCTGCAGGCGGAGGGGGCCATCGAGGGCGGCGTATACGAGCTGGGCACGGTGGATGGCCGGTTCTGCGCCGCCACGGACAAGGCCCTGTGCTTCGTGAAAACCGACGGAACGGTGAGCGCTTATGACTACCAGGGGGCAAATTTGGCCCGCTGCAGCATAAACGGCGGGAAATTTGCCGCCGTGCTGCTGGAGAACTATTCCTCCGGCGGCCTGACCCATCTGGCCACGGTGAATGCCGCCGGGGAGGAGATCGCTGCCCTGACGGTGGACAGCCAGGTGCTGGATCTGTCGGCTGCGGGACGGTATGTGGCGGTGCTTTATACCAGCAGCCTGGTGATCTATGACCGCAATCTGCGCCCGTGCGCCGTGCTGGAGGATGTGAACTTCGCCCGGCGGGTGCTTATGCGCAGTGACGGCTCGGCGGTGCTGGTGGGGACAAATTCCGCCAGCCTTTACCTGCCGTAAAAGGAGAAATGCTATGATTTGGATAGACCTTGTGATCGTGGGCGCACTGCTGCTGGGCCTGGGCCTCGGGGCAAAGCGCGGTTTTTTGCAGACTCTGGGTGGCGTGGCGGCTACGGTGGTGTCCTTCATTGGGGCCGGGATCGCCGCCGGAGCCTTTTCGGGCACGGTGGCCAAGTGGATCCGCCCCCTGCTGGAGAAAAAAATGCAGAGCGGCGGCATATCCAGCGGCAGCGCTGCCTCCATGGTGCGGGAGGCGGGCTTCTTTGGCGAGACCGCGCAAAGGATTGTCGACAGCGTGGGCACACTGGTGCAGGAGACTAAGGAGTCCCTGGTTGCCGCCGTCACCGACGGCATCGCCCAATCCGTGGCCTATGCCCTGGTGTACTTAGCGGCCTTTCTGATCTTGATGCTGGTGTGCAGGCTCCTGCTGCGGGTGCTGCGGCTGGCGGAGAGATTGCCGGGGCTCCGCGCACTGAATTTGGTGGGCGGCGGCGTTCTGGGGCTGGGCGTTGCGGTATTGCTGGTATTTTTTGCCGTGTGGCTGCTGCAGAGACTGCAGCTGGTTATCACGGAGGATATGGTGCAGCAATCTGCCCTGCTGCAATTTTTCGTGAACCGATCCCCTATGGATTGGCTCACGTCCCTGTAAAACCCTAAAGCCCATCCGCCGGGCGGATGGCAGGAAAAACGGAGGAAACTATGCAACCTACTCTTTGCGCAAGATGTAAGAAAAATGTGGCTGTGGTGTTCATCTCCCGGATGAACGAAAAAGGCGAGCCGGTGAACGAGGGCCTGTGCCTGCAGTGCGCCGCCAAGCTGGGCCTGCCCCAGGTGGAGGACATGATGAAGCGTATGGGCATCACCCCGGAGGATCTGGAGAGCCTCAGCGGTGAGATGATGCAGGCCTTCGGCGGCGCCGAGGAGCTGGAGGATATGCCCGAGGATGACGGCGGCGATGAGGACGAGAGCGGCAAGACCGCTACCTTCCCGTTTTTAAACCGGCTTTTCGGCGGCAGCCAGACCCCGGCGGAAAAGCAGCCCGGGGATCAGTCTGCCCAAGGCCGGGAGGCCAAGGGCAGCAAGACCGAGAAAAAACGCAAGTTTTTGGATAATTACTGCATCAATCTCTCCCGCCGGGCCCGGGAGGGCAAGCTGGACGCCGTCATCGGCCGGGAAGAAGAAATTGAGCGGGTGGTGCAGATCCTGAACCGCCGCCAGAAGAACAACCCCTGCCTCATCGGCGAGCCGGGCGTGGGCAAGACCGCCATAGCCGAGGGCCTGGCCCAGCGCATCGCCGCCGGGCAGGTGCCCTTCAAGCTGCGGGATAAGGAGGTCTATCTGCTGGACCTGACGGCCCTGGTGGCCGGGACTCAGTTCCGGGGCCAGTTCGAAAGCCGCATGAAGGGACTCATTGAGGAGATCCGCAAGGCCGGCAACATCATCCTGGTCATTGACGAGGTGCATAACATCGTGGGCGCCGGGGACGCCGAGGGCAGCATGAACGCCGCCAATATCTTAAAGCCCGCCCTGTCCCGGGGCGAGATCCAGGTCATCGGCGCCACTACCTTCAACGAGTACCGCAAGTTCATCGAGAAGGATTCCGCCCTGGAGCGCCGCTTCCAGCCGGTGACGGTGGCGGAGCCCAATATGGAGGACACCCTGGAGATCCTCAAGGGCATCGCCCATTATTACGAAAACTTCCACGGCGTGCAGATCCCCGAGGGCATCCTGCGCCAGGCGGTGGCCCTGTCCGAGCGGTATATCACCGACCGGTTCCTGCCCGATAAGGCCATCGACCTCATCGACGAGGCCTGCTCCGATCTGAACCTTCACGATGCGTCCATCAACCGCCGTATGGAGCTCAAGCGTGACCTGGAGAATATCACCTTTGAGCGGGAAGCCCTCATGTCTGCCGAGCCCGAGGAGGGCAAGGAATTTACCCAGGAGGAGCTGGACGCCCGCTACGCCCGCATCGCCGAGCTGCGCAGCCAGGAGATGCGCCTGCAGGAGGAGCTGACGGAGATCGAGAAGAAGGGCGTGCCCCAGCTGACTATGGAAAATATCGCCCGGGTCATCGAGCTGTGGACCAAGATCCCGGCCAGCAAGATCCGGGAGGAGGAGTTCAAGCGCCTGTCGGAGCTGGAGGACCGGCTGAAGCAGCATATCGTGGGCCAGGACGAGGCTG
>CAVKFX010000094.1:0-5777 GCA_963655625.1 uncultured Eubacteriales bacterium
GTCGCGGTGAAAAATGATTGGAACTTTTCGCGTCTGCGGACGCGAACTCTGCGAGACTTTTTCGATGCATCCACTTCCCCCTCTGTTCCAAAGCGGAGGGGGCAGTTTTTTTACCGGCGCCGGCCATGGCTCTTGTTATCAGCGGCCGGCTTTGGTATAATTGAAGCAGATCGAAAGGGGGCAGGGCCATGCGTTCACTGGCGGCCATCGCGTTTTCCTTTGCAGCGGCCATCCTGGCCCTGTGCCTGCTGCCGGCAGGGCATTGGGTCTTTTGGGCGGCGGGTATCCTGGCAGCGGCCGGCGGAGTCGTTTTGCTGCTGCCCGGGCTGCGGGCCCATGGGCGGCTTCGGGTCTACCTGGCCCTCATCACTCTGTCCCTGGCGGCAGGGCTGCTGTATGGCCGTGGCTGGAGCGCCCTGGTGGCGCAGCCTGTGCAGGAAAAATGCGGCGGCAGCCATCTGTTTTCCGCCACGGTGTGTGACTGGCCGGAGCAGCGGGATTCCGGCTGGCGGGTCACGGTGCGCCTGGCAGATGCCCGGGGCGCCAAGGCCGCGTGCTATCTCAGCGATGAAGCGGCCGCCCTTTTGGAACCGGGGCAGACCCTTTTGGGAAGCGCCTACTGGCAGGATGCCTCCGTTATCAAGGGCACAGAGCTGTCCACCTTCACCTCCCGGGGCATCTTCGCCCTGCTGTACTGCGAGGAGATGCCCACGGTGGCCCAAGGCCGGGCCGGCTCCCTGCGGTATCTGCCCCAGCGGATGGAAAAGGCCTTCCGGGACAAGATCGCCCGGGTGTGGGAGCGTGACGGCACCGTGGCCGGTCTCCTGCAGGCGGAGCTTTTGGGGGACCGCAGCGGCATTTCCGAGGAAATGTCCGACCGTTTTTCCGAGGCGGGCGTGAGCCATCTGTTTGCCGTTTCCGGGCTGCACTGCGCCTTTTTGCTGACGCTGCTGGGCCTGCTTGTGGGGCATCGGCGGCGGCTTCTGGCGGCGGTGGGCACTATCGTTCTGCTATTTTATATGTTTATGGTGGGGCTGACACCCTCGGTGGTCCGGGCGTGTATCATGCAGTTTTTCCTGCTGCTGGCGCCCCTGCTCAAGCGGGACGCCGACCCAATCACCTCCCTGGCGGCGGCCCTGGGGCTCATTCTGCTGGTCAATCCCTACGCCGCGGCCAGTGTGAGCCTGCAGCTCAGCTTCGGCGCCATGCTGGGGCTGATCCTGGTCACGCCCCGGGTCTACGGATTTTTCCGGGCGAAGAAGCAGCCCCGGGCAAAGCTCGCGGCCAGGGCATGCACCTTCCTGACCAGCACCCTCTCCTCCACTTTGGGGGCTATGGTCTTCACCGTACCGCTGACGGCCTACTATTTCGGCGTGTTTTCCACGGTGTCGCCGCTGACAAGCTTGGTGTGTATCCCTCTGGCCTCCGGCAATTTCATGGCCGGCTTTGTGACGGTACTGGCGGGCTTTGTTTGGCTGCCCGCCGCCCGAATTTTGGGATATGTCAGCTGGGCCCTGAGCAAGCTGTTTCTGCTGGCGGTGGACCTGGCCGTCTCCATTCCCCACCACGCGCTCTACACGGACACCAATCCATTCTTGGTTTGGTGGCTGGTGTTTGTATATGCTCTGTTCATTTTGTGCGTCCTGACCCGAGATCGGCCCCGGAAATATGCCCTGGCAGCCGTGTTGTCCCTCCTGGCCCTAATGCTGTGCGTCAACCTGCGCACAGCGGAGCTTCACAGCGGTGAGCTGACAGCGGTCGCCGTGGATGTGGGGCAAGGGGCCAGCACCCTGCTGCTGTCCGGCGACGATGCCGTCCTGGTGGATTGCGGCAGCAGCAACCGCTACAAGCATCCGGCCCAACAGGTGCTCTCGCAGCTGGGCAGTATGGAGGTGCGCCGCCTGTCGGCGGTGGCCGTGACCCACTTCCATGCCGACCACACCAACGGCCTGGCGGAGCTGTTCAGCCGGGTGGAAATTGACCGGCTCTATCTGCCGCAAATAGAGGACGACTACGGCGTGCGGGATAAGCTGGTGGCTCTGGCCCAGGAGCACGGCACTCAGGTGCTGTTCGTCACAGAAAAACAATCCATTCCCCTGGGGCAGTGCAGCCTCACGGTTTTCCCGCCCGTGGGCTCGGGCGATCCCAACGAGCAGGGACTGACATACCTGTGCAGCAGCGGCGATTTTGACCTGCTTATTACAGGCGATATGTCCGGGCAGACGGAGCTGGCGCTGATCGGGCAGTACGACCTGCCGGATCTGGAGGTCCTTATGGTGGGCCATCACGGGTCCAAATACAGCTCCCAGCAGGATTTCCTGGCCGCCATCACGCCGGAGGCCGCCATCATCAGCGTGGGAGACAACAGCTACGGTCACCCCACGGAGGCGGCCATTTCCCGGCTGGAGGCCGTGGGCGCAGAGGTCTACCGCACCGATAACCAGGGCAGCATCACCGTGACCGTACACTATCACTAACGAGAGGAGCCACACGCTATGGCAGCGGAAAAGAGCAAAGCCCCAGGCAAAAACGCCGCATACGACCGCCTGCGCAAGGCCATAAAGGAAAAAGCGCCTGCCCGGGCCTATCTGTTTTACGGGGAGGAGAGCTACCTGCGCCAGACCTATGTCCAGCAGCTGCAGGAGCTGCTCATTCCCAGGGGCAGCGAGGATTTTAATCTCCACCGGCTCTCCGGCAGCCGCGTCACAACCCAGGACGTGGCCGATGCCGTGGAGTCCATGCCCATGATGGCGCCCAGCACCCTGGTAACAGTGACGGATTGGGACATTTTCAGGCTCGATGAAAGTCAGCGCAGCCAGCTCACGGAGCTTTTAGAGGATCTGCCGGACTACTGCACGCTGGTGTTTATCTACGACACGGTGTCCTACAAGCCGGACCGGAAAATGAAAAAGCTCACCGCTGCCATCGACAAAAATGTGGAGGTGGTGGAGTTTCAGGGCCAGTCCCGGGATGCGCTGGTCCGATGGCTGCAGAAGCGCTTCCGCGCCCTGGACCACAGCATCGACCAGCAGACGGCGGACTACATGCTCTTTTACTGCGGCACCATGATGGATAACCTCATCGGCGAGGTGAGCAAGGTGGCGGCCTACGCCAAGGCCGAGCAGGTCACCGCTGCCGGTATTGCCGCCGTGGCGGAGCCGGTGCTGGACGCCCGGATCTTCGACATGACCAACCACATCTCCGCCCGGGACTATAACAAGGCCGCCGCCGTGCTGGGGGACCTGCTGCGGATGCAGACGGAGCCCATCGTCATCCTGGGCGCCATCGGCAAGGAGCTGCGGCGGCTGTATACCGCCCGCATGGCCTTAGACAGTGGCAAGGACCGCTTTTGGCTCATGGATCTGTGGCAGATGCGCAGCGACTATCCCGCAAAGCTCCTCCTCCAGGCGGCCCGGCGGGTGGATCATGCGTGGTGCAAGCGCTCCCTGGCCGCCTGCCAGCTGTTGGATCGGCGCATGAAGAGTGAAAAAAACATTGACCGGGAGGGTGAGCTGGTGCGATTTGTCATGGAGCTGGCGGAGCAATGAGCAAGCCGCGCATTGAAGAAGTCATCGTAGTGGAGGGCCGCTACGACCGAAATATGCTTTTGCAGGTGGTGGATGCCACCGTTGTGGAGACCGGCGGCTTCTCCGTGTTCAACGACCGGGAGAAGCTGGCCTTTCTGCGAAAGCTGGCCCAAAAGCGGGGCCTGATCCTGCTGACGGACTCCGACGGGGCGGGCTTTGTCATCCGCAATTATCTCAAGGGCGCTATTCCAAGGGAACAGGTAAAGCAGGCCTACATCCCCGACATCCCCGGCAAGGAGCGCCGCAAGCGCAAGGCCGGGAAAGAGGGCAAGCTGGGCGTGGAGGGCATGACCCCGGAAATCCTCCTGCAGGCCCTGCGCCGGGGCGGCGCCACCTTTGCGGGGGAGGCCGCTTCCGCAGCGGCAGACCCCATCACCAAGGCCGACCTGCTGGACCGGGGCCTCATCGGTCCCGGCAGTACCCAAAAGCGGCAGCAGCTGCTGAAAAAGCTGGAGCTGCCGGAGCATCTGACCCCCAATGCCCTGCTGGAAACGCTGAATCTGCTGATGAGCCGGGAGGAATTTTATGAACAGTAATTCTTTGGAGATTGAGCGCCGCTTTCTCATCCTCCGCCCGCCGGAGCCGGAGCTGGCGGCCCGGTGCAGCCGCGTCTATCACATGGAGCAGACCTATCTCCTCGCCCCGCCTCACCAAACGGAGCGCGTCCGCCGCCGGGAGAGCCGGGACGGTGTGGCTTTCTTCCATACCGTGAAGATCGACCGCAGCGCCATCACCCGCCTGGAACAGGAGGAGGAGATCACCCCCGAGGCATACGATGCCTACCTCACCCGCCGGGATCCCATGACCGAGACCATCCGCAAGACCCGTTACTGCCTGCCGGAGGGGTCATACACCTTTGAGATCGATTTCTATCCCTTTTGGCCCCGCTGCGCCGTCATGGAGATCGAGCTGCCCCGGGAGGATGCCCCCTTTCGTTTTCCGGACGGCATCACCGTGGTGCGGGAGCTCACCGGAGACCGTCGCTTCAGCAATGCGGCCCTGGCCCGACATATACCCGCGGAAAGTGAGCTGATATAGAACGGAAGTCTTGCATTTTCCGTATGCAGTCAGTATAATAATATAGTATTTTTGCAGTAATTTACTATAAGGAGTAAAACAATATGAGCGAGGAAAACAAAGTCATCGCCGCTAACGAGCCCGAGCGCGCCGAGGGCAGCAACTTTATTGACAATTTCATTACCGAGGACCTGGCCCCCGGCGGCCAGTACGAGGGCATGACCGTCCACACCCGTTTTCCCCCGGAGCCCAACGGCTACCTGCACATCGGCCACTGCAAGGCCCTGTGCATCGACTTCGGCACCGCCGAGAAGTTCGGCGGCCTCTGTAACCTCCGCATGGACGACACCAATCCCACCAAGGAGGATGAGGAGTTTGTGGGCGCCATCCAGCAGGACATCCACTGGCTGGGCTTCGACTGGGGCGACCGTTTCTTCTTCGGCAGCGACTATTTTGAGGAGGATTACCGCCAGGCGGAGCTGCTGATCCAAAAGGGTCTGGCCTATGTGTGCCAGCTGACTCCCGAGGAGTTCAAGGCCAACCGGGGCGACATCGGCGTCCCCGCCGTCTCCCCCTACCGGGACCGGCCTGTTGAGGAAAGCCTGGACCTGTTCCGGCGTATGCGCGCCGGGGAATTCCCCAACGGCGCCATGACCCTGCGGGCTAAGATCGACCTTGCCAGCGGCAACTTCAATATGCGCGACCCGGTCATCTACCGCATCAACCACATGAGCCACCACCGCCAGGGTGACAAGTGGTGCATCTATCCCATGTACGACTTCGCCCACCCCATTCAGGACGCCCTGGAGGGCATCACCCATAGTCTCTGCTCCCTGGAGTTTGAGGCCCACCGGCCCCTCTATAACTGGGTCATCGAGCACTGCGAGCTGCCCGCCCACCCCCGGCAGATCGAGTTCGCCCGCCTGGGCATCGACCACACCGTCATGTCCAAACGCAAGCTGCGTGCTTTGGTAGAGGAGGGCCGGGTCTCCGGCTGGGACGATCCCCGTATGCCCACCCTCTGCGGCCTGCGCCGCCGGGGCTACACCGCCGCCTCCATCCGTAATTTCTGCGAGCGCATCGGCGTGGCCAAGTCCCCCAATGTAGTGGAGTTCGGCTTCCTGGAGCACTGCCTGCGGGAGGATCTGAACGCCACCGCCGAGCGCACCATGG